>NZ_JBHFNQ010000168.1:0-52853 GCF_041929345.1 Floridaenema aerugineum BLCC-F46 | reverse complement strand
TTGCGCTTCAGCGCTAAAGAAGGCGCTGAAGCGCAACAACGTACTAGAAAGTCTTAACTTTCTAAAGAGAGATGAATTTACTCAATGGCTTTGATTTGCTGGGGGAGTAGGAATACTCAAGATACAACTTTGACGATGAATTATTTAGTGGCAGTTTTGTCCGATCGCATCCAGGTAGAACAAGCATATACTGAACTGGAGAAACAAGGAATCCCAACGCAGCAAGTAAACATTTTGGGTAATGGTTACAAAAGTGCTGATGAGTATGGCTTAATTAATCCAAATCAAAAAGCACGTCAAGGTGCAACTAAACTCGCTGTTTGGCTAGTACCATTTGGATTTGTCGCTGGCTATGCCTTTAACCTTTTAACGGGGATTAGCATTTTTTCCACATTAAATGCCTTCGGTAATCATGTTATTGGAGGGCTTTTGGGTGCTGCTTCTGGGGCTTTGGGTGCTTACTTTGTTGGTGGTGGCGTTGGTTTAACGGTGGGTAGTGGAGATGCTTTGGCATATCGAAATCGCTTGAATGCTGGCAAGTATTTAATTATTGTCCAAGGTACGGAAGAATTAACTCGTCAAGCAACTCGCGTGTTGCGTCAGTTTGAACCGGAAAATATTCAAGGATACGCAGAACTAAAAGGTGCTTAAGGAGAAAGAAATCATGCGCTTAAATTTAATGCTGCTGTGGGTAACTCTGTCTTTTGTGTTAGTTGGAACCATTATGTTGTTACTTCAACCACAAATAGACTTTCATTAATGATAAGACAAAGAATTTTCTATTTTGATTTTTCCGCTTGCTCTGAGAGTCCCCCTGCTCCCCTGCTTTAGTTTAGTCTTTTTTTAAGATCGATTAAAAAGAATTTTGTCTTGGCTCTAAGAGTTCACTGTCATGAGATCCTAGATTATGGTCTCATGGTCATTAAGAGTTGGAAGACAATGGAACAAAATCGGAAGTCAACTGTTGTAATTACAGGTGCCTCTTCTGGAGTTGGCTTGTATGCTGCTAAGGCATTAGCGAAACGGGGATGGCACGTAGTTATGGCTTGTCGGGATTTAGCGAAAGCTGAAGCAGCTGCCAAAAGTGTGGGGATGTCGCCGGATAGCTACAGTCTGATGCACATCGATCTGGGTTCCCTGGACAGTGTTCGCCAATTCGTGAAAAACTTCCGGGTAAGCGGTCGATCGCTAGATGCTTTGGTGTGCAATGCCGCAATTTATATGCCTTTAATAAAAGAGCCATTGCGAAGTCCAGAAGGTTATGAGCTCACTATGACTACTAATCACCTGGGTCATTTCCTACTCTGTAATATGATGCTAGAAGATTTGAAAAAATCACCAGCACCGGATAAGAGAATGGTGATTTTAGGCACTGTAACCCATAATCCAGATGAGTTAGGTGGGAAGATTCCTCCCCGTCCCGATCTAGGAAATTTTGAGGGTTTTGCCTCTGGATTTAAAGATCCTGTCACTATGATTGATGGGAAGAAGTTTGAACCCGTGAAGGCTTATAAAGATAGTAAAGTTTGCAATGTGCTGACTATGCGAGAATTGCATCGTCGCTATCATGATTCAACGGGGATTACTTTCACTTCTTTATATCCGGGATGTGTGGCAGATACACCTCTGTTCCGTAACCATTATCCGTTGTTTCAAAAACTTTTCCCTTGGTTCCAAAAGAATATTACTGGAGGTTATGTTTCTCAGGATTTGGCTGGCGAAAGAGTTGCTATGGTAGTGGCCGATCCTGAATATAAACAATCTGGTGCTTATTGGAGTTGGGGAAATCGACAAAAGAAAGATGGTAAGTCTTTTGTGCAGAAGGTTTCTCCCCAAGCGCGTGATGATGAAAAGGCTGAAAAGATGTGGATTTTCAGTCAAAAGTTGGTCGGATCTTTTAGTTAATCCGATCGCCATAGTTTAAGTTTGTTGTGAGGACTTTAGTCCTAGTTGTGTCAGCATAATTAGGACTGAAGTCCTTACAACGAACAAGCGAAATCTTTATTATTAAACGACAGCGTTAGGAATGGTTAATTTAGCAGTTTGATGGATGGGAATGGCGATCGCAAATTCTGTACCTTTGCCTAATTCCGATTTACAAGTTAAACTTCCTCCATGTTTTTCGACTACAATTTGACGACAAATTGATAAACCTAAACCTGTGCCTTTACCAATTGGTTTGGTAGTAAACTGATAATCAAACAATTTTTGTTGCACTTCTTGAGACATTCCTGGGCCATTATCTTGAATCGAAATTACCACAACTTCTGCTGTTTCAACAGTTGTACGAATCGTAATTTGATTAGGATGAGCCTGAATATCGGCAAAAGTGCGGTTAACATTTTGTTCTTCTAGGGCATCGATCGCATTAACTAAAATATTCATAAAAACCTGATTAAGTTGTCCAGCATAACACTCAACTAAAGGTAAGTTTCCGTACTCTTTAATAACTTGAATTGCTGGACGTTCCGATCTAGCTTTTAACCGATGTCCTAAAATCATTAAAGTGCTATCTATTCCCTCATGAAGATCTACAGTTTTCACTTCTGCTTCATCTAGGCGCGAGAAACTTCGCAAAGATAAGACAATGGCGCGAATTCTTTCTGTACCTACTCGCATTGAAGACAGTAATTTAGGTAAATCTTCCTGAATAAACTCTAATTCGATTTCTTCTGTTAGTTCCTCAATCTTAGGCGGAACTTTGGGAATTTCAGCTTGATAAGTTTCTACGAGTTCAAGTAACCCCGTAACATATTCGCTGGCGTGTTCTAAATTGCCATGTATAAAGTTAATTGGGTTGTTAATTTCGTGAGCAATTCCTGCTACTAATTGTCCTAAACTAGACATTTTTTCGTTCTGCACAAGTTGAGTTTGTGCTTGTTGCAAACTACTCAAGGCTTGTGACAATTCAGATGTACGTCGTTCGACGCGCATTTCTAATTCGTGAGTTAGTTTTTGTAAGGCTGCTTCTACTTGTTGGCGATCGGCAATTTCTTGTTGCAGAAGTTGATTTTGTTTGTCTAGTTCTTCTTCAGCTAATTCCCGGCTTTCTTCACTCAAAACTAACCACCAAGTAACAATTCCGGTTACAACTAACAAAGCAGCATATACAACTATAAATATTTTCAGAATTGGGTAATGAATGGCTGTTGGTACTTCTGGTGAATTTAACACTCCTTCATAGTAAACTAAACCCATAATTGTGCCAATTAATCCAGCACTCAGGGAAAATATGCCGCCAAATCTAATTACTCTTATTCCCATTTTAGGAGAGAGTTTACCATCTAGGACGTGATAATAAAGGTTTTTTGTCAGGGTTTTGATATAGCTATCAGAGGGTTTACATTTATCATGACAATGGGCATCTAAACTGCAACATAAAGAGCAAATTGGCCCATCATAAACTGGACAAAATGCTGTATCAGCAAGTTCATATTCCTGTTCGCAAATACAGCAGGTTATTAAAGAATTTATATCGTTTGTTTGGCAATGCGTGTTTTCCCTAGCAATGTAGTATTTGCCTTTGGTAATAACGGCAATAATTGGTGAGAGAACAAAGGCTACACCCAAGGCGATGAAAGGGGAATAGGCTTGAGCATAATTGCCAAAAGCGCCGATAAAGGCGATTATTGCCACTCCAGAAGCGATCGCCATTGCCCCAAAACCAACGGGATTAAAATTATAGAGGTAAGCTCGTTTAAATTCAATGTAAGAAGGGCTTAAACCCAAGGGTTTATTGATAACTAAATCTGCAACTACAGCGCCTACCCAAGCGATCGCAATATTAGAGTATAAACCTAAAACGGCTTCTAAAGTTTGAAATACTCCTAACTCCATTAGTAGGAGTGCGATCGCTACATTAAATATTAACCAAACTACTCTTCCGGGATGGCTATGAGTTAATCTGGAGAAAAAGTTTGACCAAGCTAAAGAACCTGCATAAGCATTAGTTACATTGATTTTAATTTGGGAAATAATTACAAATAACGTAGCAACAGATAACACCACTTTTGGGTCAGAAAAAATACTCGCAAACCCCGCCAAATACATTTGAATTGGTTCTTTAGCAACCGAAACTTCCACGCCATGTTTAATGGCTAAAGTAGCTAAAAAAGCCCCGCCTAACTGCTTTGCACATCCTAAAATAATCCATCCTGGACCCGCTAAAATTACCGCAAACCACCACTTAAATCGATTTTCTTTACCCAGAGTAGGCAAAAATCTGAGATAGTCTACCTGTTCTCCTAATTGAGCAATTAAGGAAAATGAAACTGTTGCGGCTGTGCCAAATAATAAAGGATTAAAAGCTGCTCCGCTTGGTGAGTTTCCCGCAAAATTTAGCCAGTTTTCTAAAGCATTTGGTTCTTTGTAAAGGACAAAAATATAGGGTAAAATCATTAATAAAAGCCAAATTGGTTGTGTCCACAACTGCAATTTGTTAATTAGCGTAACTCCGTAAAAAACCAAAGGTATTATTACTAAGGAACAAACTAAATAGCCTATTGACAAAGGCAAATTGAAATAAAGTTTCAATGCCTGAGCCATAATTGCTGCTTCTAAAGCAAAGAAAAGAAAAGTAAAAGACGCATAAATTAGAGAGGTAATTGTTGAGCCAATATAACCAAAACCTGCGCCTCTGGTTAATAAATCTATATCAATATTGTATTTAGCGGCGTAGTAAGTAATTGGTAAACCTGCGAAAAAAATAATTGCACCAACAACGAGAATTGCCCAGCAGGAATTAGCAAAGCCATAATTAATAACTAGTGAACCGCCAATAGCTTCTAAAGCTAAAAAAGAAATTCCACCTATGGCAGTGTTTGCTACCAGGAATTCTGACCATTTACGAAATGATTTCGGAGCATAACGTAAAGAGTAATCTTCTAAGGTTTCGGTGGCGACCCAAGTGTTATAATCTCTCCGTTCTTTGACAATTCTTTTAGTAATTTTAATCATGGTTGAATCTTTCCCCTTGAACCTTTTCCTTGCTTGTCTGAGATCTTGCCGCAGGGGAGGTAGAACCTCCTGTGTCCTCGTTCCCAGGTTCAACCTGGGAACGAGAAACAGAGGCTCTGCCTCTTGGTGGAAAATTTGAGTTTGTCGAAGGTTGTTTAATTTGAATCTTTTGCGGTATTGATAGTCGTTCAATTTATCTCCTAATTAGTATGTCCATGTGGACCAAAATAAATATGTTACATTTCTTCAAGTTAATTTGAGACAGTAAGATTACTAGTTTAATAAATATTTTGTTACAACAAATCCACTATAAATACGTAATTAAGTCGCTTGTAACGACTAGCACTAACGCGCCGCTATCACTAACAGTCGTGTTATTTGAAAAAGAACGACTGAAGTCGTTACAACGGACTGGATTTAATTGGTTTGATTATGCGATCGCTTTGAGAAAGAACGACTGAAGTCGTTACAACAAACTTGATTATTGGGAGTTGATTAAGCGATCGCAGCTACTTTACCTTTAAACTGACTTATGTAAAGATCATAATAGAATTGATGTTTTGCCATTAATTCTTCGTGAGTGCCTCGTTCAATGATTTCTCCGGCTTTAATTACTAATATTTGATTGGCATCTCGAATTGTACTTAATCGGTGAGCAATTACAAAACTTGTGCGTCCTTGCATTAACCGATTTAATGCTTGTTGAATCTTTTCTTCGGTGCGTGTATCTACGTTGCTGGTAGCTTCGTCTAAAATTACCATGCGGGGATTTGCTACCAT
Source organism: Floridaenema aerugineum BLCC-F46 (assembly GCF_041929345.1). NCBI lineage: Bacteria > Bacillati > Cyanobacteriota > Cyanophyceae > Aerosakkonematales > Aerosakkonemataceae > Floridanema > Floridanema aerugineum. Next base: position 47,117 of record NZ_JBHFNQ010000168.1, on the reverse strand, counting down.
CATTCTAGCGATCGTTAATAATTGCCTTTGTCCTTGACTAAGATTACCTCCTCGCTCGGTTAAAACTGTGTCGTAACTGTTAGGTAAACGCAAGATAAATTCGTGAGCATTTGCCTGTTTTGCGGCGGTAATACATTCTTCATCTGTTGCGTCTAATCTAGCGTAACGCAGGTTATTCATTACCGTATCTGAAAACAGGAAAGGTTCCTGTAATACAATGCCAATTTGCCGACGCAAACTGTCTTGTTGTACATCATAAATACTGTGTCCGTCGATGGTAATGTCGCCTTTGTCGATGTCATAATATCGAGTAATTAAGTTGATAATTGTACTTTTGCCTGCACCTGTTGGGCCACACAAGCCAATTTTTTGACCGGGTAAAGCTTCAAAGCTATTCTGTTTTAGAATTGGTCTACCTTGAACATAGCTAAAGTCTACATCTTTAAATACAACATGACCTTGTATTGGTGGCAGGGGAAAAGCGTTAGGTTTGTCTACAATTACTGGTTTTTCATCTAAAATGGCAAAGACTCTTTCGGCAGATGAAATTGATGCTAACAAACTATCTAAAGTATTAGCTAGGTTGGTGATGGGAATTCCAAATTGTCTTGTGTATTGTAAAAATGTGGAGACTATACCCACATCTGCTTGATTATTTAATACTAACAAACCGCCAACTAAGGCTACTAATGCAACATCTAAGTTGGTCAAAACTAGTGTAACTGGGCGACTGAGTAAGGCAATAAATCGGGCTTTAATTCCCGCTTGCATTGCGGCTAAACTGATTTCTTGAAAGTTGTCGATCGCTTCCTGTTGCCTACCGTAGGCAATGACTACTTTTTCGCCGCTGACTGTTTCTTCCATTAAGCCATTGAGTTCGCCAATTTGTTGTTGCAAATTATTAAAAATCGGCCCTGATACTCGACTAATAAAGCCTAGTAATCCCATGACTAAAGGTGAAATTACCAATGCTGTAATTGCTAATTTCCAGTTCAGCCAAAACATGGCGATGACAATAAAAACTAGTTTGATACTTTCGCTCAATAACAGATTTAAACCACCGCGAAAGAATGTAGCAATTACTTCTGTGTCATTGGTGACACGGCTCATTAATTGTCCGATCGGTTGTCGATCGAAAAAATTGATAGAAAGGGTTTGGATATGCTCAAACAAATCGCGCCGCAGGTTATACAAAGCCCGTTGCATTACTTTAGCTATAATTAGCCCTTGTAGTAATAATCCTACCCAGCTTCCGACTGATGCGATCGCCATTAATATGACAATATTTAACAGCACTTTTAAGTTCGGTGAAGTGCTTAAATTGTTGAGTCCTTCTCCCAAAAGATAAGGAATTAACAAATTGAATGTTGTACCGACTAACAACAGTAGTATTACTAATAAGATTTGCCCAGTGTAGCGGGTTACATAACCTAACAACCGAGGCAAAACTTTTCCGGTAGATTCTTTTGGAGGTTCTCCAGCTTTGGAGGGATATTTACGATGCAAAAAAGGTTTAGTCATTTTCTCTATTTTTAGTGTGAATAGCTTGGCAAAATTATTGGCTTTTCCCCAATACTGCTCGGGTTTTGGGTAGGGGCGAAGCATTCGGGCAACAATTTATGACTCAAACCCTAGATTTTCTGCTCCGAATGCTTCGCCCCTACAGACCACAAATTTGCTTAACCGAGCAGTATTGGGCTTTTCCCTATTAAGCTGGTAAGCCTCCGAGTTGAGATTCGTAGATTTCTTGATACAATGAACTAGTGCGAAGTAAGGTTTCGTGATTGCCTTGGGCGACAATTTCTCCAGCTTCTAAAAGGAAGATGTTATCAGCAGTAATTACGGTGCTAATACGTTGAGCCACAAATAAAATTGTGCTATCTCCCATTGAGTTTTTAATCGCATCTTGAACCCTGGCTTCTGTTGCCATGTCTAAAGCACTTGTACTATCATCAAAAATCAAAATTTTCGGCTTGATAGTGAGGGCGCGAGCGATCGATAACCGCTGTCTTTGTCCCCCTGAAAAATTAGTTCCCCTTCTCGCTACATTAGCATCATAACCTTCAGGAATTGCACTGACAAAACCGTGAGCATCTGCGGCTTTTGCTGCTGCAATCATCTCATCTTCGGTAGCTTCCGGTTTGCCGTAACAAACATTTTCCCGCACTTTCCCACTAAACAAAACTGACTCTTGCAAGGAAATTCCTACTAGTTGATGCAAGGTTTCCAAAGGAATATTTCGCACATCTACACCATCGATCGTGATTCGCCCACTCGTCACATCATAAAAGCGAGGAATCAAGTTCACTAAAGTAGATTTTCCCGATCCTGTAGCCCCTAAAAAAGCAACTGTTTGTCCCGGTTCGATGACTAAATTAATATTTTTAAGCACCAATTTAGAATGATTTTCTTCCGGGTTTTGACTGGGGTTAGCAAAATAGCTAAAGCTAACATTTTCAAATACAATGCGTCCTTTAGCAGTAGCAATATCGAGTTCCAAAGTATGGGGTGAATCTGGTATCGTTGGGATTGAATCTATGACTTGAAATATTCGTTCGGCTGAGGCTTCTGCTGCGGTAATTTGCGGTGTAAGTACTGCTAGTAAAACTAGGGGAGTTAAAATAACTGCTAAGTACTGAGTAAAAGCGAGAATTTCACCAACTGTAACTTGTCCTTGGGTGACGGAAACTCCACCAAACCAAAGTATACTGGCTATTGCTAAGTTGACAATTAAATACAGTGTTGGTTGCAAGAAAGAAATGTACTGCATGGGGCGCAGAGATGCTTTGCGAAATTCTCGGTTGGCGCGATCGTAACGGTGGTTTTCATATTCACTTTGTACAAAAGCTTTGACTACTCTCACGCCTGCTAAATCTTCTTGCAAAACACTGTTTAAATTATCAAGTTTTTTCTGTACTACTTGAAAAAATGCTCCAATTTTGTTAATGAAAAATGCTAGCAGAATACTCACAACCGGAATCACAATTAACAAGATCCATATAAGGCTGGGGCTGTAGAAATAAATTAGAATTAATGCCCCAATAAACATCACAGGAGCTTGCGCTAAAGATAAAACTATCTGTTGTATAGCTCCTTTAATTGCATCCACATCACTAGTCATTCTTACCATCAAATCACTAGTGGGAAATTTATCTAAATTGCCAAAGGAAAACTGTTGAATTTTTCGATACAAGTTCATCCGCACCGCATGAGCAGTAAATTCGCCAAATAACACTCCATACCAAGCGTTTGCAATTGTAAATATGGCACTCAAAAAGGCAAATATTACCATCCATAAAACACTCTGTCCTAAAGCATTTCGATCGCCACCTAGTAACCCTTCGTCAATTAGTTCCTGCGTCATTAACGGTATCAGCAGCGTGAAAATATTGGCGATCGCTAACAATATTTGCGATACCCAGAATGGTCGTTCGTAACCTCGATAAATTGTGATAAAACGTCTAAAATTCGGTAACATAGCTGATTTTCTCAAGAATTTGAATCTGCTGTTAGCTATTTCCTTTTTTATGATTTATGTTGCCATAATTTCTTTGATCTGGCAATAATTCTTTAAATTAAAATTTGTTCATGAACTTTTACAAATCATCTTAAAGTTATATTTTGCTAAAGCAAGGTAGAGAAAATAAGCTAAAATTTATTTAGGAATTTATGAAAATCGGAAATAATTTCAGTATTCGCTCTATTAACCAAGAAAACTTCAGAGTCGTGAGGTACTACTGATGGACTCCCAAGCAGTTGCCATTGATCGATCGCAGTCACCATTAACCCCATCTTTCCCCGAACAAACCTTACCGCTAGGCACAGGTAAACCCAAAATTGAGTTAGTAAATGAACAGTTGTTTTTAGAATGGGTAACTTGGTTAAGTTCGCAGCGAATTTGGATGAAGTTATCGCAACAAACTTTAACAGAACTTGTTCATTGCTTACATTATTTTACAGTAGAAGCGGGAACGCCAATTTATCAAAAGGGGCAGAGTCCGATCGGTTTTTATTTCCTCAAATCTGGTACAGTAGAAATTTCCCATTTACTACCAATTTGCCATTCAATTATCCGCTATTATCACCCAGGCGAACTATTTGGCTATGCTAGTTTAGCAGAGAACTGTACAGAAACTTATCAAAGTAGTGCGATCGCTTTAACCAACTGCGAAATCGGCTTTTTATCATTAACTGAATTCCCGGAATTATCCACTAAATATCCCGAAATTTCCCAAACAATTAACGCTATTTTAGCGGAAGAGTTAAACACATTTACCCTGAGAATTTGCCACGAAAAAACGCGAATTCAAACGTGGCAACCTTATATTCAACCAGTACCTAAAGCCGAAACAATTTTAGGTAATAGCAAAGCCACAAAAAAATTAGCTAGCCAAATTCAACAAGCTGCTAATAATCTCCAACCTGTTGTATTTCAAGCGCAACCGGGTACAGGTAAGACTTTTTTAGCCGGAATGATTCATGCTCATTCAGAAGTAGCCGCCCAACCATATATCGAAATAGATTGTGCAGAATTACCCAGCCGAGAAGATGGGACAATTAACACGGATATTTTGTTTGGTAAAATAGGAAAAGAACCGGGAATTATGGCGATTTTAGAAAGAGGAACTTTATTAATCGATCATGTGCAATTGTTGAGTATTGCCGATCGCGATCGGTTAATTCACTATCTAAAAACAGGTTATATTATTCCCAATGCAGAACAGATCGATCGGGAAAGCAAAGCCGAAGATTTAAAATTAGGTAATTGTTGGGGGAAAATCCCAAATCAACCTTTACAATCTTCGGTAAGATTAATTTTAGCTTCTCCCGATTTCTTAGAGTTTCCCGAAATAGAAACAATTCAAATAAAACTATTTACCTTAAACCAAAGAAAGGCAGATATTCCCGAATTTGCAAAATATTTTCTCCAGAAGATTTGCCGAGAAAGCGATCGACCAACCTTACAATTAAATCGCGCCAACTTGCGGCGTTTATTGAGTTATAATTATCCCGGAAATTTAACCGAACTCGCAGAAATTTTACATCGCGCCGTCCTCAACACACCCACAGAAGAAACAACAATTCCCGAACAATTATTTTGGTCTGTACAATCAGATAAAAACGCCTTTCGGATTGACTTATTAACTCATGTAACTTGGTTGCGTCCCTTATTACTAAGTCGTTGGTATCCTGAAGGATTATGGGGAATTATGATGGCAATATTTAGCCCCGTAACTTTGTTAGGATTTTTCGGCCCCCAAACACGAGATAGTAGTATTACTTTAAACTTATTTTGGGCTTGGTGGTGGCCCATGTATTTATTTTTCTTTGCTTTTGTTGGTCGTTTGTGGTGTGCAGTTTGCCCATTTATGGTGACAGGAGAATGGATACGTCGCTTCTCTTTATGGTTGTTTCCCCGTCAGCAACTCCCCTGGAATAACAAATGGTTAAATCGTTGGGGTGCGTGGATTTTATTTGCAGGATTTGTAGCAATTTATTTATGGGAACAACTGTGGGATTTACCCCATAAAGCTTATCTTTCTGCTTGGTTGCTAACAATTATTGCACTAGGAGCAGTAATTTTTAGTTTAATTTATGAACGTCGATTATGGTGTCGCCACTTATGCCCAATAGGGGGAATGAATGGTTTATTTGCCAAACTTTCTATATTAGAATTACGTTCAACTCAGCAAATTTGTGCCAGTCAATGTCAAACATTTAGCTGTTATAAAGGTAGCACATCGACTGCGATCGCTTATGGCGAAGCCCTACCCACAGAAGGACAAGCAACCGCAGGTTGTCCCCTGTATTCTCACCCAGCACAACTATTAGATAATCGAGATTGTATACTCTGCATGAGTTGTTTAAAAGGTTGTCCCAACCGTTCCGCCCAACTAAACTTAAGATTTCCCGCCTCAGATTTAATCGACCATCATCGAGGTTTTGCAGCGGAAGTTGCCTTACTATTATTATTATTAGGCGGCGTGTTTATGCACCATGCCGAAAAGATTTTAACTTGGTTAGGATGGTCTAATTTAGCGATCGACTCAGAACATTTACTAATTTCAATTCCCCTAGTTATTTTGTTGCTGAGTATTCCCACAATTTTGACATATTTTACTCATGCGATCGCACATTGGCAAGACCCTGAAATGCCCGATTATCTCACAGTAATCTACGCCTATCTTCCCTTCACCTTAGCCGCAAACTTAGCCTACTATATTCCCTCTGGAATTACCGAAGCCGGAAAAATTCTCCCCGTATTCGCCCGAACTTTAGGTTACAGTGGTGTAGGATTACCCACACTTACTTGGAGTGCAGATGTAGCCACTTTTCTCCAAGGTTTAACCTTACTCTCAGCCCTAGTTTTTAGTATTTATCCATTACTCCGAATTACTCACCGTCCTTGGTTAAGTAATTTACCCCATTTCTGTTTACTAATTGCTTTGACAGTGACTTGTTTTTGGTTAATTTGAGAGCCAAGTTTTATTTTTGTTCTCTGTTCCTTTGTTTCGTTATGAAGTAGTCTTCTATCATCTGAATAAATGAAATGCTTGATTTATCAGGAATCCTAGTCCCCTTGCACTCCAAGAGCCGAGAGTTTGACTCGTGCCGTACTTCTAGGACAGGGCTTGTATCCCATTATTTCCGGTCAACCAGATGTGGTGGGCAAAGGTATTGTTGGCTGAATACTAGGTGGATTGGGATTAGGTATGGGGGTATTGAGCGAAGGATTTTGGGGATTTTGGTTAAAGTACTGATAAGTAGTGCTAGAGATTTGTTGAATAATTTTTTGGGCGCGGACATCTCGGCGGGGACGTTGTACCATGACAGCAATTACATATTGCTTACCAGAAGGTAAATTGACTATTCCCACATCAGCCAACATGGAACCGATGTTACCAGTTTTATGAGCGATTTTCGCTCCTTCACCGATTCCTTTAGGTAAGAGGGAGTCATTTTCTGTTTGTTGCATAATTTCGATCATGCGATCGCGCGAAGCCGCTGACAACAACTCACCCCGCATCACTCGCGCCATTAACACCGCCAACTCTTTAGGACTACTAGTATTCGTCCCTTGCACATCTGGTAATGGGTTACGCAGTGTAGTTGTAGTTAAACCCCACTCTTGAAACCGCCGATTTAAAGCTTCAATTCCACCCAAGCGATCGATCACCATATTAGTAGCCGTATTGTCGCTAATGGTAATCATCCTCGTCAATACATCCAAAGCAGTGTATTCAGTGCCAATTTTCCGATGCCGCATATTGCCACTACCCGAAGCACGAAACTCCGATTTTAGGGTCAATTTTTCCGACCATTGAATTTTCCCTGCTTCCACATCTTGGAGAAAAGCAATCAAAATTGGCACTTTAATTGTACTTGCCGAAGCAATAGCATTATTGGCATTCAAATCTGCATAATTACCAGTTTCTACATCAATCACAAACACCCCTGGCGTAAATAACAGATTTTCCGCAGATAAAGCCGCAATCTGCGTTTTTAGAGGCGTAATTTCTTGGGTGAGATTGAAAGTTGCAGTGCTACTAGGTACAGAACTTTCCGGGTTAGCCGGACTTATTACAGCCCCTGTAGTGGGCGGAGTTTGTCCTGTAGGAGTAGCCCCAGATGGTTGGCGTGTTGCTGGGTCTAAAATTGACAACAGCGTACCCACAAACACACCCAAACCAATTCCCAAAATTAGCAACCTTGCACCATACACCAAAGGTGAAAGTGGCTTTTTTTGGGGACGAGGTTTGCTCCTTTGAGAAGATGAAATCGCACGAGGAGTGGACTTGTAACCATTTTCCCAAAACTCATAACTACCATTACCGGAGACGGGAGGCTGTCTACCCACAGGCTTAATCAGCTCTAATTTTCGTTGTTGTCGCTCTTTAGGATTATTGTTATTTCTGGGTTTTAATTCCGTGACCGAGGCGTAGCGAGGCGGCGTATCCACTGCCACTAAATTGCCTCGACCTTTCTGGGCTTTTCTAGCGGGCGATTTGGTTTTTTGAGAAAATAGTTTCTCCCACCAGTTGCGACTCTCAGCAGAAGTAGAACTTTGCCTTGGTTGATTTGGTTGCGCTTCCTTTGGGGATAGCCTTTCCAAGATTTGTTTAGCACCAGACGACCCAGACCGCTTGCTTGGTGTCTTGGCTGGTTGCTGCCGTTGTGGTGCTTGCTGTTGTTTTGTTTGCTGTCGCCGTTGGCGGCGCTTAGGGCGATTATCGAAAGCTGCCACTAATGACACCTCTTAAAAGTATTCCACCAAGAACAAGAAAATGCAGGCGATCGCTCCCACTATACAAAGTCTTTGGGAATGATGCTACCGAAAATCAATACAAAGGAAATTTACACCAAAATAGCCTCAAATCGATAAGAATAATTACTGATTTTTTAACTTGTTGTCAGGGAAAGGGGACTGGGGACTAGGGGTTAGGGGGTAGGGGGTAGGGGTTAGGGGTTAGGGAAGAATTCCCTTGCTCCCCTGCTCCCCTGCTCCCCTGCTCCCCTGCTCCCCTGCCTAATGCCCATTCCATTTGGCTGATAATACCTTTGAGCATTGCTACTTCGTTGGCAGAGGGTTGGGCGCGGTTGAATAGTAAGCGGAATTTTACCATGCGGCTTTCTGCGGTGTGGGGGTAAAGATAGCCAATTTTTAAGAGTAAGGATTCTAATTGCTGATAGTAGCGCTCTAAAGCATCTAAAGAGGCGGTTGTGTCTTCGGTTGTTTTTTCCTCTAAATATGTCTCAACTACTCCTTGGTTTTCTAAACAGTTTTGGTAAAGCTCGTAACAGCAAACTGCTACCGCTTGCGCCAAATTTAATGAGGGATAGACTGGACTCGAAGGAATTTGCACAAATCGCTGGGCATATTTTAAGTCTTCGTTAGATAAGCCTTTGTCTTCCGGGCCAAAAATTAAGGCTGATGAGTCGGCACCGAATAACCAGGGTAAGGCTGTACGCGGGTTTTCTGGGATGACGGATAAGTGACGAGAACGGGCAGAAGTGGCGATCGCTCTTTGGCAACCAGTCAATGCTTCTGGTATACTCTCCACTATCCTCGCCGCTTCCAGAACATCAAGCGCGTGCAGTGCCATTTTCCGCGCCTCTTCCCCCAAAGGATCGCATTGCGGTTCTACCAGCACTAACTGACTCACCCCCATGTTTTTCATCACCCGCGCCACAGACCCCACATTCAAAGCGCCAAGGGGTCTGACTAGCACTATTTTGATTCGGGCTAAGGCTGTTTCATCCATGTTAAATACTGGGGATGACAGGCAAGATGCCTATCCTACAAGACTGGAATTCTTTAAAATTGGAAAGAGCAATTTATTATAAAACATCGTTTAATTGATTATGGCAAGGCAGCGTTCTAAATCTGACTTACCAACGAAAATTTGTCCAGTGTGTGAAAGACCTTTTGCTTGGCGTAAAAAGTGGGCCGATTGCTGGGATGATGTGAAGTATTGCTCAGAACGTTGTCGTCGTCGTCGCACGCAAGCTTCTAGTTACGAAGATTGAACCGCTCAAGGCGCAGAGAACACAGAGGAAGAACTAGAGAGGTTAATTGTAATGTCAGCACAGCAGGTGCAACCTAAACTTATTATTCATGGCGGTGCCGGAAGTTCTCTCAAGGGTAAGGGAGGAGTTGAGATTGTTCGTAAATCTCTTTATAAAGTGTTGGAGGAAGTTTACCCGATGTTGTTGGGGGGCGCAAGCTGCTCCTTAGCTGTGGTTCGTGGGTGCCGTTTGTTGGAAGATGATCCCCGGTTTAATGCTGGTACGGGTTCGGTTTTACAATCAGATGGTCAAATTCGCATGAGTGCGTCTTTGATGAATGGCGCAATGCAGCGTTTTAGTGGTGTGATTAATGTTTCTCGCGTCCAAAATCCGGTTTTATTGGCTGAGGCTTTACAAGCTTCTGACGATCGCGTACTCTCAGATTATGGTTCGGGAGAACTTTTGCGCGAGTTGCAACTTCCGATTTATAACCCTTTGACTGATATCCGTTTACAAGAGTGGATGCAGGAACGGGATGAGAATTTTGTCAAGGATGCTGCGGGAGTTGTGGCGGAAAAGGCTTTAGTTGATAGTGAGGCGGGACGTGGCACTATTGGCGTGGTAGCTATTGATAGTGAGGGAAATATAGCTGCGGGAACTTCCACTGGTGGTAAGGGTTTTGAACGCATCGGTAGAGTCAGTGATTCGGCTATGCCTGCGGGTAATTATGCCACAACTCAAGCGGCGATTAGTTGCACTGGTATTGGTGAAGATATCATCGATGAATGTTTGGCGGCGAAAATTGTGATTCGGGTAACTGATGGTTTGTCTTTGCTGCAAGCTTTTGAGAAGTCTTTTGCTGAAGGTGCAAAGAATAAGCGCGATTTTGGCGCGATCGGGATCGATCGCTCTGGTACAATAGCCTGGGGCAAAACGAGCGAAGTTCTCTTAGCTGCCTATCACACTGGCGAAAGAATCGGTGATACTTTGGAATGGTCTGGAACTAATCTTACAGATTCTATTTCCTAATTTTAATTAATTAACTAATTAATTAACAAATGGTGGGCTATGCCCACTTTTTTTGTATTAATTCAAATTTTCAATCCAACAAACTTGAGAAAAAAGTACATCTCTCGAAAGCGCATTATAAAATCTTTCATCTGCTGTTACCATTTGACATTGATTTGTAACAGCTAAGGCAAGATAAACACAATCATAAACAGCTTGGTCAATTCGCACCGCAATTTCTAACGCCAATGGCATTAAAGACTGCGAAGAATACACTTGTAAATCACCGCTCATCAATACAGCTAAATCATGTTGAGCTTGTTCTAAAGTTGTTTCTCCTCTCCGTACTCGTTTCCATAAAATATTGCCTATTTCTGAGAAAAAGAAATCAGGGACCAGTAATTCATAAGAGTCGTCTAAGAGACGCATAGCAATTTCAGAATGAACCTCAGATAATACCCATTTGATTGCTACATTGGCATCAACAACAAATTTAGTCAACGGTTTCTATCCTCTCTTAGCAGTTCTACGCTATCACTAAACAACTTATTGCCATGTCTTTGCCTTGCTTCTGCAAGTCTTTCCCGAAAACTTGCTCTAACCGAGGGTTGAGAAGGGATTTCTGCTGTAGCTTGGGCGAGAATGCTTTTAATTTCATCCTCTAAGCTTTGGTTATGCTTTTGCGCCAAATTGCGGATTTTTTCTAAAACATCTGGATGAATATTGTCTAAAATTATTTGAGCCATATTGCCTCCTAAATAAGCTTTGAGTTCTGATTTTTATAAATCTCTGTCTGTTTAGATGAACTTAGCATAATTTCGAGATCTTGTCTGCTGGGAATTTCAACCAAGTATTCCGCAGGAAGTAAATTAATAAACTGACTTCGAGATTTACCTTTGTGCTGAGAATCTCTCAGAAAAGTCGAAATAAACAAATGTTTCTTTGCCCTTGTCATAGCCACATAAAACAAGCGTTTTTCTTCTTCTAACTTACCATCACGCAGACTGAAATAACTGGGAAACTCTTCCTCTGATATACCAGCGAGAAAAACTGTGTCAAATTCTAAACCTTTTGATTGATGAACTGTGACGATCGGAACTTGATTATTATCTTGTGAGATTTGGTCTAAGTTTTTCGCTAAAGCAGTATACTCTATAATGCTTCGTAGTGCTGTATCTGGATGAAGTGCTAAATCATCTTGTTCCTGAAAAATTTTTACCAGCCTCTTAATATTTTCCAACCTTTTAGACTCTTCATGCTGATAATAGTCATATAAACCAGACTCAATAAAAACTTTACCCAATAAATCAGCAGGTCGCAATTCTTGACTTGCTTGCCTCCAATTTTCGATCTGTGTAGCGATAGTTTCAAACTCGTCTCCGTATCGGTACACTAAAGCTTGCCGATAGTCAGCACGAAGCTGAATCACAGGGATTAAAGTTGCTAAAAGTTCGATCGTTGTCCGAGTATCATCAATAGCACGATGACTGGGTAATTGAGTCAGCCTTAATTTTTCTGCCAAAGCTGACAAGCTATAGCTATCTGATTGTACAAAACGGTTAGCCAGATTCCAAGTATCTGCCCATTGAAACTGAGGAGTCAATACACCAACTTTACTAGCATTGGCTATGAGCATCTTGATATCAAAACTAACATTATGTCCCACTAACAAAGCATCCTTGGCAAAGCTTAAAAATTCTCCAAAAACGTCAAAGGCAGGTTTGCCATTCGCCGCTAGAAATTTATCACTATAACCATGTATTTGTTCTGATTCTCCCACTGGAACAGTATTAGCAATATAGGAATGAAATTCATCTTCTAGCTTACCCTTAACTAATTTAGCAGCAGCAATTTCTACAACTTCATCCTCACTTGCTGAAAACCCAGTTGTTTCCACATCAAAAACAACAATTGTTCCCTCATTATAAGCTCTTAGTAAACTACTAAAAGGGTCGCCATCTATAAAGGTTTGAGTAGATGCCATATCAGTGAGTTTAAACCCACAAGCTTCCCCCTCTTTAATGACATTTTCAATAGTGACAGAACCAATTCCTCGACTGGGACGTAGTAACATCCTCAGCATTGAACCTGTATCAAAAGGATTTAAAATTAACCGCAGATAAGCAAGCGCATCTTTAACTTCCTGACGCATAAAGAATTGATGCTGCTCAACTGTTACACAGGGAATATTGAATTTTTCTAATACTTTACTAATTACCTCAATGCGTTTATGATTACGAGTTAAAACCGCAACTCGGTTATAAGCAAAACTTGGGTCATTGTTGGCTAATGTTTGAATTTGCGTTGCAATCCATCGAGCTTCATCGAATTGATTTTTTGCTGCATAAACTGGAATTAATTCACCAACCTCACAAGTAGGTGCAGGAGTAATGTTTGTATGTCTATGCGTAAAAGAGTCAGCAAAAGCAGAAGCAGCATTAAGTAAAATTTTGGTGGCGCGGTAGTTCCAAGTTAAAGAATATTCTTGAGGTTGAAACTCTTGTTTAAATTGACTGATAACTTTTTCAGGTTCCGAACCTCTCCACTCATAAATAGTTTGATCTAAATCCCCAATCATGGCAATATTGCCAGTACGAGAAGCTAAACAACGGACAATTTCATATTCCGATAGATGAGTATCTTGTACTTCATCAACTTGAATAAAATCAAAACGTTTCTCCCATCTTTGTCTAATTTCTGGATAGGAATAAAGCATCGATCGCACATAAAAAATTAAGTCAGCAAAATCCAAAGCATGACGTTCTTGAAGAGTAGCTTGGTATTGACTAGCTAATTGTGCTTCCCGTATTCCTAAAGAGGCAAACAGTTTTTCTAAAGGATAATTGGGAGATAATTGGAAATGACTTGCTTTGAGTTTACAATTAGATACTTGAGAGAATTTATTTTTAAGTTCTTGATGCTCACTTAATCCGAAAATATCTTTAATTAGCCCCAGACAATCAGCATCATCATAAACTATAAAATCTGCGGGTAATCCAATTTGCCGAGCTTCTATTCTCAGCATGGAAGTACACAAACTATGAAAAGTTTTGATGGTGATATGGCGAAATTCTTGAGGACACATTTGTGCTAACCGTTCTTGCATTTCTTTAGCAGCGCGGTTAGTGAAAGTTAAACAAAGGATTTTTTCAGGAGGAATACCGCTATTAATAGCTTGAACTACTCTTGATGATAAAACACGGGTTTTACCAGTTCCCACTGGAGCAAGAACTAAAATTGATCCATTGATATGGTTGATGATTTTTCGTTGTTCTGGGTTTGGTTGAGTTTGTGACATGGAAAGTATTATGGTTTCTACAGTGAATATTGTTTATCTTTGGTAACTGATTGTTGTGTCGGATTGTAATATTGTCTAACTCTGGCAGGTTCGACTTCTTTGAAGAGTTCGGAAACTTTTCCTGATTCTGCAAGTTTTAAAGCATCTTTGATTAAATAATCATTTTTCTCTTCATCTGTAAGGAGAATATTATCTGGCAAGTCGTAATTGTACATTCCTAAAATTAAGATGTAGTTTTTCTTGAGTCGAGTAAATGGAGGAGGATCACTTTTCAAAGCGTTGACAATATTTTGCAAATGTTGAGGTTGTACATAAGGTTTAGCAAGCTGTCCTAAATATAGCCAAGTTTCTGTTGCTTTCAGTTTTTCAATCTTAGATTTAGCTGCTGTTGAACAGTCAAATATTAATTGCCAATCATCTAATTCAAGTATTGGTAAAAAGCGAAATGATTCGAGTAGAATAGCACGGACATATTCACTGGATTCTTCAGTTGCTATTTTTCGATAGTATTCCCATAGTTGTTTAATGGCATCTGAATGTCCTTGAGAAGCTAAACCGATGATTACATCAAGTAAATCACGGATTACAAATAAATCAGGATCACAAATGAGGTCAACAAGTTCTTCCCAAATATTATCAAATCCTAAAATTAGTAATTTATTTACAGATGATCTGATTCGAGTTTCTAATTTTCTCCTTTCTATGTTTAACTCCCGCTTTTCTTTTTCACTGAGAACATCAGATTTCTCCTTAATAACTGCTGTGATAGCTTGTAGTTTTTTTAAGCTGTCCTGAAAAAGTTTAACAACGTTAGACTTGATTGTATTTTTCTGATAAATCCAAGTACGATTCAATTCTTGAAATTGACTACTCCATTTAGAAATGATGATAAAGTTATCACTTGTAGGAAAGGATGGGAATTTTAATTGCTTTTTAGTGTTTAAATTTTTTGAGGCTAATTTTTGATAGATTTTCCGACTCAACCGTATTTCTGGGAGATGAATTCCCAGAGAATATAAACAATGCTGATATATTTTGATCAGCTTCCACCAAGATTTTTCATCATGACTGCTATTAGCTAACTCAAATTCAGTGCGGTAATCATAATTCATTTTCCATAACGGAGAAAGGATTCGATTAAACTCCTCATTTAGTTTATCTAAATCAGTATCTAGTTCTGTACTTGGTATAAAATCTGATATATTTTGATAATGCTCAGTTTTACCTTTATTAAGATCCAGTCCTAGTTCGCTGAGTTGATTTTGTAAGTCTATTTCCAGTGCTTCAAGATAACTACCACTCGGAACAACTGCAATAATATCATCAACATAACGATGAAATTTGATTTTATGTTTCCATTTCGGCTCATTAGCAAAATAATCATCAACTGCTTTTAGATACAAATTTGCATAAAAACCAGATGTCAAAGTTCCTTGTTTAAGTCCTCTACCATTTTCATGTCCATCCAGATTTTGTTGAATCATTTGCCTCAGTAACCACTTAATACGTTGACTGGTAAATTTTAATTCTCTTTCAGTAATATCAAGTAACTGTTCTTGAATAACTTTGACATAATAGGATTGTATGTCAGTTCTTAAAACAGCACCGTTGGGATGGCTATTAGCGCTTTCTCTTGATGCTTCTAAAAATTTTTTGTACCCAGGAAAGTAATTTTCATATAGATCTTCTGTTTGTTCCCTTTTGAGTCGATAGGAATAAAAATCTTGGTTGTGTTTATCGCCAATCGTTAGCATAATAGCAATAGCCAATATTTCTTCTTCTAAACGAGTTAGCTGTTTTGGACGACCTTTTGACCTACTTTTGACGAATTTATAGTCAATATCTTGATTGGACGGTAGTAAATTATCCGAATATAACCTGTCAGCTAAGTTATCAACAAGTATCTGCAAGTTCTCATCCAGATTATTTTCAAATAACCGAATTTCTACCTCATCATAAAAAGATTCATTGAATAGGTTATTTCTAGCTTTAACCCAAGCCAACTCTAGATTTGCCAAACTGATTAACTTATTCCATTCGTTGTCTTCCTCAAGTTCGCTATTTTTTATTGTTTGACAAACAGCATTAAACTGAGCAACATAATTTAAAATATTTTGTTCTTGCCAATAACTATTAACCGGATTTTCAAAATAAACTGATTGTTTGCCTTCAATAACAGAAGAAATTTTATGGGTTTTACCAATGAACTTATCAAGCGCTTCGCCTATAGCATTGATTCCTTCGCTGATGTCACTAAGTTGAATGATTTCTTTCAGAGACTTTTCTAAGTTTTTTGTTCCTATAGTCGTTAGATGCAATTTTTCAACGGGTACTTCCTCCAATAAGCGTTTTAAGGATAGTGCTTCATCTTGCCAAAAATCTTTTTCTAGCTCTGTATCACTTTCAGGTGCTAATCCTAAAGCTTTCAGTTTTTTATTTCTTTCTCTTTGTAAAATCTCATCTTGACTAATAGACGAGGCTAAATCAAGCTGCATGATAAAAAGGTTAGAGATAGCTTTTGCCGCAGCGTTTTTATCATTTATCTTGTTTTGTAAGTGGCTAATTGTACTGAGAATAGCTGGGGCAAGAGGCTGATTAATTGCTTTAAAATCCAAGTTAATGTTAAATGGATGAATTTTCTCTTGTAATTCCTGCATCAATTTCTGATAAATAGCATAGCCATAAATATTTGGAGCTATACCTACACAAATAATTTCTATTTTTTTTGATAGAATACCCTCTTTTGGTAAAGTTAAAATTTTGTCAATAAATCCAGCCGTAGCAGCACCCATCGCACAACCAATATCTAGTAAGTAAATGCGTGGGTTATATCTCAGCCTATTGAGTAATCTGTTGGATTCAATAACATTATCTAAAATATGAACTGCTTGAAAATAATAACGTGGAAATACTGTGTAAAACTGAAATGCGACACTTGTTAAATCTGTTTTATTTAAGCAGTCTAAAATATCTTTTGAATAGTCAAGTTCTCTATATCCCTTTGCTTCTGGGATTTCAGCTAACCATTGATGTACAGCACAGTAAGCAGATGCAATAACAGGATGAAAAGAGCGATAAATTTTAGCTTCCTCAGCGATTACTAAGTTAGTCACTTGTTTCGACTTCTGCGCGGGAAGTCCTAAAAGTGCTTGTAACAAGAGTTGCTTGGCTATGTCATTAATAGTCTTTCCTTCATTGTCGGCTCTCTGTTTTAAAGCTTCTATCGTTTCATCCTCTAGACGAACAGTAACTATTTTTCCAGGTTCCCATAAGATAGTTAGCTCTCCGTTGAGAACCTGAACAATATCTTCAATTGTTTCCAATCTAGATTTACCGGGATTCTCTATTGCTTTACTAATGGAACTGTGATAACGCGAAGCTGGGGAAACATCCCCTCCGGCGGCTCGATATTCCGAAAATTTCTTGGCTAGTGTGTACAGCGTCCAATCCAAATCCTTTAGACGCTGGTCGAAATCATGTTTTTGTATCATTTGTGCCTACTTTCCTATGTATTGGCTGATCGTAAACTCAGCTTTCCTCGATTATATCATTGTAGTAATATAATTATCAGTATAATAATATAGTTTGTCAAAAAAGCCATAAAACTAAAAACTGTTGACAAGGTAAAATTAGTGTGCAACAATAGCCGATAAGCAAAAAATAAGACACTCCACACTTGGAATGCCTTTTAATTGGGTTAACGTCTCCCAGTTGCCTCTGGGACAAGTTGTTAACTTGATTTAATTCAATTGCTTAGTAAGTCAAATTCGCAAATTTCGCATTTAATGAGGAGCGAAAAATGAAACCCACTTCTAACCATAATAACTCATCTTACGTTGAGTTCCTAAACACAGTTGCCTCCCGTGCTGATTCTCTGGCAGAAGGAACTAAATTTCTGGAAAATGCGGCTCCTTTCTTAAAGGCGGAAACCCAGCAAATTCAGGAACTACGAGATGATGAGAGACGTGGTTATTTAATGCAAGAGATTATGCGGTTGCATGAACAGCTAGGAATTGCCTCTAGCAATCAACGCATTCTCAAAGCAATGACAACTCCACAACTTGATGCTTATGCAGAGGAGTTGTACCAACAGTTAAAAAATCGTCCATTTAAACATCTCTCAGCAGCTTAACACAATTACGACTTACGCACTGACACTAAATATGGTGGGATGGTGCGTTACACTGGCGTTAACGCACCCTACGCATAATGGCTTTGCTGATTTTAATTAATTAGGGCTGGCGTTTATAAAGGTAGAAAGTAAGATATGCAAGGGTGAGATCACATTTTTTGCCCACAACAAGTGCTGTGGTTATCACATCTTTTGGTGCAAAAACCTTGCCTTTTTGGGGGAAATTGTAGGGACACGGCGTTGCTGAGATAACGTAGGAGTTGCAAATGTTAATTATGCCGTGTCCCTACCCTCACCAACAGACTTATTCAGCAAGCCCTAATTACTTTCATTAACAAATGGTGGGCAATGCCCACTTTTTTTATATCAAGTTCGTAGTAGCGACTTTAGTCGTACATCCCTCGCATAAAAGGGTTAGTAATTAATTATTTTAACTTAAAACTTTGTCAGGGCGGGTGAGAGTTGTTAATTCTTCTGTTTTGTCTAGAGGCTTATCTGCTCTCACCCGCCCCTACAAACTCAAAACTAATTAACTTTTCTCACTGTCTCGATCGCTTTTTAATCGCCAACCTGGTTTGACTATTTGCCGAGAACGAGCTATGACTAAACTATCATCGGCGACGTTTTCAGTGACAGTGGAACCTGCGGCTATGGTAACATCGGAACCTAAAGTTATGGGGGCGACTAATACGCTGTTGGAACCTGTTTTGGTGCGATCGCCAATTGTAGTTTTATGTTTTTTCACTCCATCGTAATTAGCGGTAATTGTTCCGGCACCAATATTCACTCTTTCGCCTAATGTGGCATCTCCCAAATAAGACAAATGAGCGACATTAGTCTTATTTCCCAACTTGGTATTTTTTAATTCCACAAAGTTCCCCAGTCGGCAATTTTCCCCGACAGTTACATTACCGCGCAAATGAGTATAAGGGCCAATTGTGGTGCCTGATTGGACTACACTACCAGAAATTACTGAATAAAGTGCAGTGACATTTTTGCCAATTTGACTATTTTCAATTAAACAACCAGGGCCAATTCTACTACCCGTTCCTATAAAAGTTTTGCCTCTTAAATGTGTTTGGGGTTCAATTATTACGTCGGGTTGTAATTCTACGGTGTCGTCAATGGTTGTGCTATCAGGATCTATTAAAGTTACACCAGCAGCCATCCAATGATCTTTAACTCTGTCTTGCAAAATTTGATAGACTACTGCTAGCTGTTTGCGATCGTTAATGCCGATAATTTCCTCATAATCTTCCACATCAACTGCCATCACAGGTTGCAGTGCATTTACCGCATCAGTTAAATAATATTCCTTTTGGTCGTTGTCGGATTTTAAAGTCGGTAATATCTTGGCTAAATCAGGCCAATGGAAACAATAAACTCCGGCATTAATTCGATTATTTTGCTTTTGTGCTGCGCTACAATCTCGGTCTTCCACTATTTGTTGAACTATGTTTTGACAATTACAAAATACCCGCCCATATCCTGTAGGGTTGGGTAAATGTGCGGTCAACAAAGTGGCGGAATTTTTATTTTCTTTGTGAACTTCGATTAAATGTTTAATTGTTTGGGGGCGCAATAAAGGTACATCGCCATTTAAAACTAATAAATCCTTAGTGAAACCCTCTAAATGAGGTAATAATTGTTGAATCGCGTGTCCTGTTCCCAGTTGTTCTGTTTGTTCGACAAATTCTAAATCTGGAATATTGTTGAGAGCGGTTTTGACTTTCTCTCCTTCATAACCAATAATGACGATGCGCTTGATCGGGTTAATTTCTAGACAACTTTCAATTACTCTTTCTACGAGGGAACGTCCACCCAAGGGATGTAATACTTTGGGTAGTTGGGATTTCATCCGCGTTCCACGTCCCGCCGCTAAGATTGCTACTGCTACCATTTTTTGAACACAGAGTCTACAAATACCGCAGTATACCTTGCTTCGTACCCAGTATGTATATTGAATTACTCAAGGAATTTTTATTCTGGGGATGAGGTTTTTTTCAGTTGGGTGTAACTAATAAAGTCGATAAATTGCTCGACTAACTGGGGATTCCGCCAACCTTTAGCTGTTTCTTGGTTAATAATGTTTAGGGCTTCTTCGATCGAAAATGCTTTTTTATAAGGGCGTTCGCTAGTTAGAGCATCGTAAATATCGATAATTTGAAAGACCTGTGCTAGGTAAGGAATTTGATTCCCAGATAATTTGTCTGGGTAGCCGCTGCCGTCCCAGCGCTCGTGGTGATGGCGGATAATGGGAAGAACGCCGTGCATGGTTCTTAGGGGTTGGCAAATTTTTTCGCCAATCAGAACGTGCTGATTCATGATTAGCCGTTCTTCTTCGGTGAATTGACCTTTTTTGAGTAATACGGCATCGGGAATGCCAACTTTGCCGATATCGTGGAGATATCCGCCCCACATTAAGTCGCGAATTTCGGAACGAGAAAGTCCCAGGAAAGTACCAAAGGTTTTGCCCATTGCGGCTAGTCTTTCGCAGTGGTCGCCTGTGTTGGGGTCGCGACTTTCAATGGCTCTAGCGATCGAAAATACTACTTGTTCGGCATGATCTAAGTCTTCGTTTAAGCGTTTTTGCCGGACTAGTGATTTGACACGGGCTGCTAGTTCTAGGCGATCGAATGGCTTGGTGAGAAAGTCGTCTCCTCCGGCTTCTATGCCTCTAATGCGCGAGCGGCGATCGTTGAGTGCCGTAATAAAAATTACTGGAACTAGTCTAGTTTGTTCGTCTTGCTTTAACTTATGGCAAACTTCAAACCCATCCATTCCGGGCATCATGACATCCAGCAAAATTACATCGGGTTGTCTTTCCACTACTGTAATTAATGCTGCTGGGCCATTTTCTGCTTCCAGTACTTCGTAGCCTTCTACTGCGAGAAGGGCGGCTGCTGTCATCCGGCTAGCAGCATGATCGTCAACAACGAGGACTTTTGGCTGATCTAAATTGAAGCCATTTCCCGTTGAGGATGGGGTGTCTAGAACACTGGCTGCACCAAATGAATCAACAGCTAGATCAAAACGAGGACTCACGGCCACTTTCGCCTTCCTAAATCTATATGGATTGCGTAAAAACAGATTTTTTCATGACGTACTTTACTTTAAGAGCAAGTTACCATTCATACAAATGATAACTTAAAGAAGATTTTCTCCTTGATGGGGATCACGATCAATACTAACTATAACTATAGAAAAATATATTTCCTGAGTTTGAGCAGTGAGACAAAACTTTAGAATTTGTGATTTAAGTCACAAATTTTCGGCGGTTGGGGATCGCAGATCGGGACGGGTGCTATTGACATACTCCGCGGTTAGAGCGTAGGGGTAATTCATGAATTACCCCTACGCTGTAACGGGGCATTCAATAGCCAGCGTTTTTTCCAGTGGGAGGTGGGTTCTAGGGAGGAAGTTTGTTGTTCTAAGTGACGACGGTGCAAAATTATATCGGCTCGATCGCATAAATTCGGATCTCGGTAGGGAACGGCGGCGCGAGTTTGCAGGTGTTCTTGTTCTTGCTGGGATAGGGGGGGTAAGTCTTTTGCGCTCGAGATGGCGATCGTACCTGGCGATCGTCTACCCACAGGTGTTGTCGCCCCAATTTTTAACCCAGCTGCATTAAGCGCACTCCTGACGGCAGCGGAACAGGAATAGGTGGCAAGTTTACCTTCTGGCTTCAGGTGTTTGGCTACTTTTCCTAAAAATTCTACTGTCCAAAGTTGGGGACAATTGGGTGGGGAAAAGGGGTCAAGGAAAATTGCGTCTGCTTGCCAGTATGGGGGTAATTGTTGGATGGTGGAACGAGCATCGCCAATTAGTAGGGTGGCTTTGAGGTTTTCGGTTTGGATTTGGCGCTGGCTCACTAGTTGACTGAGAATTTCAGGAATAGGCTCAGGCCAATTATTCATCAACTCATAAGCAAAAGCAGCTGTGGGGACTGTGGCATCTAATTCCAAGGCGAATATTTCTACCTGACAATCGGGATTTATTTGCCAAATTGCTTTTAGTGCGGCTGCGGTATTATACCCTAAACCATAACAGATGTCTAGTAATTGCAATTTAGGTTTTTCCGCTTGCTGTGTTAACTGTAATGGTTGGACAAACTTGGCTTCGGCTTCTTGAATTGCACCACTTTGGCTGTGAAAGGTTTCGCCAAATTCAGCGGAAAAAAAGGTAAAGGAACCATCATCTGTAAGTTGGGGAAGGAAGAAATTTTGCTCTGGCATTGATGATTTGTTAAGCTATGACTATGGAAAATTATTAATTTATAAGCAATGTTAATTTCCTAAACCAAATGATATTTTAAATACATTAAAAGAAATAAATCTGGGTGTACTTAAGTAAATTTATCTATATTTTTATTATAAAAAGGTATTTAATAACACATATACTGAGATAGATTTAGATGGAAAAAAATCAAAAAAGTTTTAGAATATGGAACATACTAACTAAACAACAGAAATTACCTTAACTCTAAAAAATATGTCTTAAGCATGGTGCGGTAATAATGCAGTTGTGCATTAGAAGTTACGATGAACAGTCTCTAATAGCTTGGAAAAACTTGAAAAATTAAAAAATGTGGGAAATAATTAAGAATTTCACTTCACCAAGCCAGTTTATTCCTCATGGTCATTGCTATTTGTGGAAACCGCAACTGGTTGGGTTACACTTAGTTAGCGATTTGTTGATAGCGATCGCCTATTTTTCTATTCCATCGCTGCTAATTTACTTTGTCTGTAAACGAAAAGACGTTCCCTTCCATAAAGTATTTTTTTTATTTAGCGCCTTTATTATTCTTTGCGGTTTAGGTCACTTGCTGGAAGTTTGGACGCTGTGGCATCCAGCTTACTGGCTGACAGGAATAGAGAATGCTTTAACGGCTTTAGTGTCCTGTTACACAGCATTGCAAATGGTAAATTTACTACCGCAGTTTTTGGCATTACAAACGCCGGAACAGCTAGAAGCATTGAATGTAGAATTACAAAGAGAGATTATTGAACGACAAAAAGCAGAGTTTGCTTTGCGTCAGGCTTATGAAGAGTTAGAGATTCGCGTCCAAGAACGGACATTTGAGTTAACAGCAGCTAATATGGCGCTGGAAACAGAAATTAAAGAAAGAGTTGCGGCTGAGTTAGCTTTAAGAGAAAGTGAAGCTCGTTTAAAGACAAATAAAGATTTTTTAGACCGGGTACTTAACGCATTGTCCGATCCGATTTTTGTCAAAGACCAAGAACATTGTTGGACAATGGTGAATGATGCTTTTTGCCAATTAATGGGTCATAGTCGGGAAGAGTTAATCGGAAAGTCAGATTACGATTTTTTATCTCCGGCAGAAGCCACAGTTTTTTGGCAATATGATGACTTAGTTTTTAGTAGTGGAACTGAGCAGGAAAGGGAAGAAGAAATAACTGATAGTTTAGGCAATGTTCACACGCTTTTAACTAAAAAAATAGCTTTTCAGGATGAGAAAGATGAGCAAGTTTTAGTGGGGATTATCCGGGATATTAGCGATCGCAAAAGTGCCGAATTAGCTTTACAGCAACAAGCCGCAGCAATGGCAGCGGTGAATGATGGAATTGCGATAGTTGATGCAGAGGATAGATACGTTTATTTAAATGAAGCTTATGTGCGAATATATGGCTACGAAAATGAGCGAGACTTACTGGGGACAAATTGGCGCAATCTTTATGATAAAAATGAATTAGAGCGATTTGAAAGAGATCTTATTCCTGAGTTTGCTAAATATGGAAATTGTCGCATAGAAGCTACAGGAAGACGTAAAAATGGTAGCTTCTTTCCCCAAGAAAAAAGTATGACGAAAATTGATGAAAACTCATCAGTTTGTGTAGTGCGAGATATTAGTGAGCGCAAAAAAGTAGAGTCAACTTTGCGAGAAATAGCCGATCGAGAAAGAGCGATCGCCAGAGTAATTCAAAGAATGCGCCAGACACTGGATATTAAACAAATTTTTAGCGCCACAACTCAAGAATTACGCCAAGCTGTGCATTGCGATCGGGTACTTGTTTATCGCTTTAATCCTGATTGGAGTGGAGAACTTGTCGCCGAATCAGTAGCAGCCGGATGGGATTTATTAGTTGAATCACAGCAACCAGTATTAGCAAAAGTGGCTGTTGGTACAGAAGATTGCTCCGTAAAAACTTTAGATAGTGTAGATAACCAAATTCAAGATACTTACTTGCAAGAAAACCAAGGAGGAATTTATCGCAGTGGAACTAGTTACCGTTGTGTCACAGATATTTACACCGCTAATTTTGACGATTGTTATTTAGAATTACTAGGGAAACTGCAAGCAAGAGCATATATTATCGTGCCGATATTTTGTGGTAATCAATTATGGGGATTATTAGCAAGTTACCAAAATTCTGCTCCCCGACAATGGCAAGAAGCGGAAATTAAAATGGTTGTGCAAATCGGCAATCAATTAGGAGTAGCTTTACAGCAAGCCGAATTATTAGCCAAAACTCAACAACAGTCAGTTGAACTAATGAAAGCCAAAGAAGCTGCTGATGCTGCTAACCGTGCTAAAAGCGAATTTTTGGCTAATATGAGTCACGAATTACGCACACCATTAAACGCAATTCTTGGTTTTACCCAAGTAATGAACCGCGATCGAACTTTAGCAACTGAGCATCAAGAATCTTTGGGAATTATCAGCCGTAGTGGAGAACATTTACTGGAATTAATTAACGAAATTCTGGAGATGTCCAAAATTGAAGCAGGACGAGTCACCCTAAATGAAAATAGCTTTGACTTATATTGTCTGCTAGATAGCATAGAAGAAATGTTTAAATTGAAAGCCGACTCTAAGCAATTAAAACTTACCTTTGAGTATAATTCCCAAGTGCCACAATATATTAAAACTGATGAAGCTAAACTGCGGCAAGTTTTAATTAATTTGCTGAGTAATGCTATCAAATTTACCCAAATTGGCAGTGTAACTTTGCGCGTAGAGATGGAAAATAATGCTCCTACAGAATTAGAAACCACACAATTATTCTTTGAAGTTTCTGATACAGGATCAGGTATTGGAGCAAATGAATTAAGTCAATTATTTACTCCTTTTGCTCAAACCACAAGTGGTTTAAATTCTGGTACTGGCACAGGTCTAGGCTTATCGATTAGTCAAAGATTTGTGGAAATAATGGGAGGAAAAATTTTTGTTAGTAGTGAACTTGGTTTCGGCGCAAAATTTAGCTTTAAGATTCCAGTGAAGATTGGTCAATCTACTCAGAAACCGAGAATCAATTCACAGAAGAGAAAAATTATTGGACTAGCTCCAAATCAACAAAATTATCGAATTTTAGTGGTTGAAGATAAATTAAATAATCGATTATTGTTAATTAAATTGCTGACTTCTTTAGGTTTTGCAGTGCAGGAAGCTGAAAATGGTCAACAAGCTTTAGCTATGTGGGAAGCTTGGGAACCACATTTAATTTTGATGGATATGCGAATGCCTGTAATGAATGGCTATGAAGCTACCAGACAGATTAAAAAGTATTTGCATGGTCAAGCAACCGTGATTATTGCTCTGACTGCTAGTGCTTTTGAAGAGGATCGAAAAGTTATTTTATCTACTGGATGTGATGATTTTGTCCGTAAACCTTTTCAAGAACAAGAGTTACTAGAAAAAATATCTAACCATTTGGGTATAAAATATGTTTATGAACAGGAAGGAATCAAGGATGCAGTGGTACCAGTCAAGGATGATTCTCTAATTTCATGCTTGCAAATGATGCCAATTGAGTGGACAGAAAATCTATATTATGCAGCTGCCCAAGGAAGTGATAATTTAATTTTGGAATTGATTAAGCAAATTCCCCAAGAAATATCTGTTTTGAGTGATGCCTTGAGTAATTTAGTAGAAAACTTTCAATTTGAGCAAATAATGGCGTTAATGCAAAAAATAGGCAAGAGTTAAATTAGTGACTTGAGAAAGTAAAATGATTGAGAGATATAGTAAAGGTAAATCTGCATTTTTCGGAAAAAAGGCAATAAGTCATGAATGTTGACTCAGAATTGACCAAGCAAGCAATAGAAAATCAAAAAGAGGATATATTAATTGTTGACGATACAGCAGAAAATTTACGTCTACTTTCATCATTTTTGGTAAATGAAGGTTATAACGTGCGGAAGGCACTAACTGGACAAATGGCGCTAACGGCGATGGATACGCTTTTACCAGACTTGATTTTGCTGGATATTATGATGCCAGTGATGGATGGATATCAAGTATGTGAAAAGCTGAAATCTAATCCGAAAACTGCGGAAATTCCGGTGATTTTTTTAAGTGCTTTGAATGATGCTTTTGATAAGGTAAAAGCTTTTACGGTAGGTGGTGCTGATTATATTACTAAACCTTTTCAATCTGAAGAAGTTTTAGCAAGAGTTCGCATACAACTAGCCTTAAAAGCGGCAAAGCAGCAAAATCAAAAACTGAATGCAGAATTAGAAGCTAGAGTAAAAGAACGTACTTATCAGTTACAAGCAGTAATTGAAGAGTTAAAACGCGAAATTCAAGAACGGAAGTTGCTACAAACAAAACTGCTTAATATGGCTCTCCATGACTCGCTGACTGGATTACCTAATCGGGCTTTTTTTATGGAACAACTTGTGGAACTACTAAAAGTTGCTCAGGAAAATATTGATTATCAATTTGCTGTGTTGTTTTTGGATTGCGATCGCTTTAAAGTAATTAATGATTCTCTAGGTCATTTAGTAGGAGATGAACTTTTAATCGCTTTAACTCATCGATTAAAGTCTATTCTAACTTCCGAGAATACGATCGCACGATTTGGCGGCGATGAATTCGCTATTCTCCTCAAACAGATTGATAATATTAACAATGTAACTCAAGTAGCAGATCAAATACTGAAAGCCTTTTCATTTCCCTTTCAATTAAAAAGAAACGAAGTTTTTATTAATGCTAGTATCGGTGTTGCTTTAGGTAATTATAGTTACGAACAAGCCGAACATATACTGCGGGATGCTGATACCGCTATGTATCGGGCAAAAACATTAGGTAAAGGACAATATCACGTTTTTGATCCGACAATGCACGCCGCCGCAATGCAAGCTTTACAGTTAGAAAATGACTTACGAAAAGCCATTCAACAAAAAGAGTTTGTTGTACATTATCAGCCAATAATTTCCCTTTGCACAGGCAAAATTAACGGATTTGAAGCCTTAGTTCGCTGGCAACACCCCACCAGAGGAATAGTTCCCCCAGCTTTGTTTATTCCCCTAGCCGAAGAAACAGGTTTAATCAACTCAATTGGTAAAATAGTCTTGTCACAAGCTTGCCATCAAGTACAACAATGGCATCAGGAAAAACTTATAGATGAATCTATTTTCATGAGTGTTAATATCTCTGCTAAACAATTTGCCCAACTCGATATAGTCGAACAAATTGATCAAATTATGGCGGAAACTCAAATAAATCCGCAAAATCTTAAATTGGAAATCACAGAAAGTGCATTTATCAATAATGCTCAATCCGCCAAAGCAATTTTGCAAGAGTTACGCCAAAGAAGAATTCAATTAAGTATTGATGACTTTGGCACAGGATATTCTTCCTTAAGTTATCTGCATAATTTCCCAGTTGATACACTGAAAATAGACCAATCTTTTGTCAGTAAATTAGATGGAACCTTAGAAAGTTTAGGTTTGATTCCGGCTATTAAAAAAATTGCCGAGACTATGAAAATGAGTGTAGTAGCAGAAGGAATAGAAACTGAAAAACAACTGGCACAATTGCGCGAATTAAAATGTGAATTTGGGCAGGGATACTTATTTGCTAAACCTTTACCAGAGAAAGAAGCAACTGAGTTACTTGCTGCCTCTCCCAAGTGGTGAAGGGGGAATTTAATGATGAGCGATCGAGATTATACAAAAGAACTTTTCGGGGAGTTGCGATCGCTAGTAATAGCAACTTGTACTCATCCTCCTAATAGTTTATCACGCTGTTTGGGATTAACAAAATTGATTAGGATAATTCAACAATCTGGTAAGCTTTGGCAAGAGCGATCGCCTCTCTCGGAAGTGCAACAAAATGATAGCGTGCGAGTGATTTTACAAACCCAAGATCTGTTTTTGCAGCGACTCCCTTGGCATTTATGGGATTTATTTGCACGTTATCAGCAAGCGGAAATTGCCCTGAGTCTTCCTAATTATAAGGGTGGAGAATTCAAACCGATCGCAACTCCAGTAAAAATTTTAGCTATTCTGGGAAGTAGCGAAGGAATTGATGTGAAAACCGATCGAAGTTTGCTAGAAAAATTCCCTTCAGCGACGATCGCTTTTTTGGAAAAACCGCGATCGCAACAACTCCAAGATTATTTATGGGAAAATTATTGGGATATTTTATTCTTTGCGGGGCACAGTTCTAGCGAAACTCAAGGCGAAATTCAAATTAATCCTAGCGAAAGTTTAACCATCGAACAGTTGAGATATGCCTTAACAAAAGCGGTAGAAAATGGTTTACAATTGGCGATTTTTAACTCCTGTGATGGATTAGGTTTAGCGCAAGATTTGGCAAGTTTAAACATTCCCCAAATGATTGTAATGCGGGAACCAGTACCAGATAAAGTAGCCCAGGAATTTTTGAAATATTTCCTCGTTAGTTTCGCTAATGGGACACCATTTTATCAGTCAGTTCGCACAGCAAGAGAAAGATTACAAGGAATTGAAAATCAGTTTCCTTGCGCTACTTGGTTGCCAGTTATTTGTCAAAATCCCGCTTATTTACCCCTAAAATGGCCCTTGGTTGAAAAAGCGATCGCCACTCCAGAAATAGCGAAAAAACCCAATGATCAGCAACTTTTTAAACAACTCAGTCAACAAGATTATCGCTATCGACAAATCTTGCTCAATAAAGTTACGAATTACTGGATTAATGGAGTGTTAGAAAATTCCCTACATGGTAAAATCATGATAGAATTAGGATTAGAAGAACGGTTAGATGCGGTGGAACATCCTTGGGGTTTAGTCTGGGAAAGTTGCAACTTGCCAAGGCAAATTTTACCCAAAGGAACCACTGTTAGCGAAAAGTTCGCTCAGTTGGGAGTAGGGCGGAGTTTACTGATTTTAGGCGAACCTGGGGCGGGAAAAACTACAACTTTATTAGAATTAGGGAAAGATTTAATTGGGCGATCGCAATTAGACTTAACTCAACCAATTCCCGTAGTATTTAACTTATCTTCTTGGACAGAAGAAAGACAAACAATTGCTGATTGGCTAGTGAAAGAATTGCACACCAAATATCAAGTTTCACCAGAAATTGGCAGAAATTGGCTGGAACAACAACAATTACTACTATTATTAGATGGCTTAGACGAAGTTAGCCCCAAACGCCGACCCGCTTGTGTGTTAGCCTTAAATAAATTTATCCAAAAATATGGACAAACCGAAATAGTTGTGTGCAGCCGAATTAAAGATTATGACGCACTTTCTCAGCGATTAAGTTTACAAGCAGCGATTTATTTACAACCCCTAACTCCCGCACAAATTCAACAATATATTGTCAACGCCGGAATTGAAGTAACAGCATTTAACCGCGCCATATCCGAAGATGAAACATTACAAGAATTAGTCAAATCTCCCTTGATGTTAAGTATCATCACTCTCGCCAATCAAGGATTATCGATTAGCGAATTAACTAAAAAAAGTAAAGGTGAACTTCACCAACATTTATTTAATGCTTATATCGACAGAATGTTTAACCGCAAAGGTGCGACTATTACTGAGACTAAAGAACAGGTAAAGCACTGGTTGAGTAGACTTGCTAAACAAATGCAATCGGAATCGCAAACGGTATTTTTAATTGAAAGAATGCAGCCGACTTGGTTGATAAATACCCAGGAAAAATGGATGTATTTAATAGGTTTGTTGTTAATTTATTGTCTAGGTATTGTCTCGGTATTTACCAACTTGTACTCAACCAAAAAAGCAATTTATTGGTTGGTAATGGGATTGCTTTGGGCGAGTTTTATAGGAATTAATCAAATTAACCCAGTGGAAACTTTACAATGGTCTTGGAAAAAAACTAGAAAGAACTTGATTTTGGGTTTAATTTTTAGTTTGCCATTTGGCTTGATTTTTAGACCACTTTATGAGATATTATTTACAACTAAAGGACAAATTTTTCACCCAGCAATCCAACATTCGATAATTTTAGGTTTAGGTTGGGGACTGAGTTTAGGGCTGACTTTTGGGTTAATTCGTGGGCTAACTGGTGCAGGAATTGCTACCGTTACTGTTCCGAATCAAGGAATTTGGAATAGTGGCAAAAATTCACTGATGTTGGCATTAATTGGCGTACTTTGTATGGGATTAATTGCTCAAATATTGCATACGCCGCTTTTGTTGTGGACATTTTTGGGGATGTGTTTCGGATTAGTTGTTGGCGGTGGCGAAGCTTGCGTTAAACATTTTGTGTTGCGCCTCGTTCTCTATATTAATGGCGATATTCCTTGGAATTATGCAGGTTTTCTCGATCGCTGTACCAAGCTAATTTTTCTGCAAAAAGTTGGTGGTGGTTTTATTTTCATTCATCGATCGCTCTTAGAACACTTCGCCAGAATGTAATACCAATTACCTAAATGTTTGCGAAAGATGCAAGGGAAAGGGCGGGTTTTGACTTTGATCTTATTCATGAAAGCATTAAAGATTTTGGCTCAACCCGCCCCTACCTATTTGTATTAATCATTTGTGTAAACGATATAATACCAAATCCGGGTTAGCTACCCCCTTTATCTTCTTCGTCTTCTCTTCGCGCTCTTCGCGTCTTCGCGGTTCAAATGAAAAGGGGGTAATAAACCCGGATTTAGTATAACTCCCAAGAAACTCGGTTTCTCCCACTACTTTATAAAGTTTTGTAACAAATCGCAGCGTTAATCCCAGTCCGCCTGACAAGCAGATAAGAGTCAAAACTTTATCTGCGAGCACAACCATGCAACCTAAATCTATTGCCATGACATTGTTGAACATTCTTGGGTCTTTCAGCACAGGCGTAGTCATTACCATAGTTATCTGCCTGCTAGTAGCTATTTTTGCTGCCAACTCAGAGGAGAATTTTCCCCTCTCCAAACCCGATCATAATACTTTAGTTTTTCCGGCAACTATCAGCGATTAAATTATTCCGAAAAACCTCGATCATCACCAAATGGAGAATTTACAACTATGGAAAAGGTAATGATTAACCTAATCACTTTTGGCGTACCTGTTTTGCTACTTTATACTATCAAGTTTCTATCTCACGAAACAGATATTTATCTGACATTAGCCATGATTTATAATCATTTTGGCGGACGGGGAGTAATTGCTATTTCCCTACTGTTAGGATTGATCAGCAATATTTTCAGCAAAGCAGCGATCGAACATCTGCTGTTGAAGTTTTGTCAAAAACGCAGTCAATTTATGCCAGAGCAAAAATTGATTGAAAAAATCGATCGCTTACCCATTTCCACCGATTTAAAAATCAAATTTAAATGGTCATTTCTCCATCAAGACTTCAGTTGGCGATCGAACTTCAAAATTTTGATTCCTTGGGCGTTTATCTTAGCGGCAATTTCTGCCACTTTATTAACTTTTACTGGTTATTTGGGACAACTGCATTACCTTCTAGAAATGACTTCCCATTTCAAATTACAATACTTAGTAGTGGGACTTTGTACCCTATTTTTCTTTCTTCTCACTCGCCGCCAAAAATGGGCAATTGTTAGCCTGATTTGTCTTGTCATTAATTTGGGAGAAATAGTTCCTTGGTATTTACCTCAAGGGGGAAACAATAGTGCGATCGCCTCTCAAATTCGCATCTTGCAATCTAATGTTTTGTGGAACAATAAAAATTACCCTCAAGTCATTTCCTTAGTCAAAGAAGAAAAACCAGATATCGCAGTTTTCCTAGAAGTCAGCAAAATTTGGATGAAAGAGTTAACCGCTTTAAAAGATAGCTTTCCTTACTCTTTCACTAATCAAGATAGTACCGATATGGGTACAGCAATCTACAGTAAAATTCCCCTAGAAAACCCCGCAATTCAAAACTTAGGTGGCGGCAGAAAAACTCTGGTAACAGATCTAAAAGTTAAAGGGCAAATAGTTACTTTAGTTGCCAGTCACCTGAGTATTCCCACCAGCAAAGCTAGTTTTTATCTGCGAAATAAACAATTGGTAGAACTCACTGATTTTGTCAAGGAAATTAAACATCCGATAGTGGCACTAGGAGATTGGAATATTACCATGTGGTCGCCATTTTACAAGCGTTTCGTTCAGAAAACCGCCCTGAAAAATGCCCGCTATGGATTCGGCATTCTTCCCTCTTGGCCCACTACTTTTCCTCTCCTATCAATTCCGATCGATCAGTCTCTATTAAGTCCTGAAATTAAAGTAGTAAACATTCACACCGGGCGGAAAGTTGGATCGGACCATTTGCCTGTAATTCAAGATTTGGCAATTCCAGCTAGTTGAAAAGCGTAAGGACAGGACATCATTGAAATTTTCGATTACCAAGATGATTTTATGATGTTGTGTCCCTTCAGCATTTGGGAATAAATTACCCTCAGAATCGATCGGGAAAATATGCTAAACTTTGAAAAACCAGCGTTTAGCATACATCAAATAAGCGACAGCCCACCAAAATAACAAAGTTATGAAGGCGAAAAGTAAAGAACCGTTCATTTCACCTGCCCAAGAAACAAACCAATTTTGGTAAATCCAATTGGAGACACTAATGGCAGTTTCACCCGTACCAATTTGAATTTTCGCCATTAGTTTCAAGCCTAAAACTGAAGCAACAAAAATAAAAATCGCATTTAATCCCAGAAATTCCAACGGTTTTCCCCAACGGCGTAATTCCCGGACTTCAATTAATTGATAACACCCAGCTAATAAAAGTATTGCCCATCCAGTAGTAAACAACACATAAGAACTCGTCCACAGCTTTTTGTTGATCGGAAATAATAAATTCCAATTCCCACCAATCAGTAGACAAATAATGCCAATTAATGCTAAATTGATACTGGTTCTTGAGTTGGGATTTTGTTTACCTAGCCAATCGCCAGTTAAGTAACCTGAAAGTGTGGTTGCTACAGCGGGTAAAGTGCTAAATAAACCTTCGGGATCTCCCATTGAGTTGTAACCATCTCCTTTATAAAGATGGGTGGGAGTGACGATGAGGCGATCGATCCAAGCCCCAAAATTTCCCTCCCTAGTTAACACTCCTGCACCATAATCAGGAACCGGAATTAAAATCAGCGCCCCCCAATAACCAAAGAGTAAAATTACCGTCAATACCCACAAACCTTTTTTGGGCAATTTCAGAATCGCTAAAGCGGCGAATAAATAAGCTAAAGCTATTCGCTGTAACACCCCCATAATTCTGATATTACTAAAGTCGTAATTCCAAAAGCCATTCAGCAACAAACCTAAAGCAAAAAGAATGATACTCCGGCGAAAAATCCGTCTATAGACCGATGTTGTGGCGAGCTTTCCCTTGGTGTACTTAGAAAGAGAAAAAGACATCGCCACACCGACGATGAACAGGAAAAAGGGAAAAACTAAATCTGCCAAAGTGCAGCCATTCCAGTCAGCGTGACTTAAAAAAGGATATACTTTTCCTAGACTCGCCGTATTGACTTGGATCATACCTGCGATCGCAATACCGCGAAACACATCCAGAGAGGTTAAACGCATCTGTACTAGTAAGTTTCTTGAGTTAATCTGTTTCGGATTCTCATACTTTAGGAGATTTCCGAGAAAAATATCTGGTTTCTCAGAAACTTAGATTAATTAAGGCTTGATATAATGAAACTCCGTAAACTGTTACTATTAACAACTTTAATTACCACGACAACTGCTTGCAACTTTACCGCCAACTCCGGGGAAACCCCCTCGGCAAAACAAACTAAACCAGCAACTAACAAAGCATTACAAACTCAAACCCTTTCCCCCCAACCCATCCGCATTAACATTAACTCTCTACCCAAACCTTTCGCCACCCAAAGCGCCTCTAAATCTCCTCAAGTCGTTCCCATTCCCGCCAACCCAACCTTGCGAGTTCCCAATGGTTTTGTCGTCAATGTTTTTGCCGAAAATCTCAATGCGCCTCGTTGGTTAGCATTAACTCCCAACGGCGAAGTATTAGTTACAGAAACTCCCGCAAATCGCATTCTCCTATTACGAGATACCAACGGCGACGGGGTAGCAGATGTTAGGAAAAGTTTCGCCACCGCAGAAAACGGGTTAAATATTCCCTTTGGTATGGCTTTTGCGGGAAACAGCTTTTTTGTCGGTAATACTAACGAAGTTCTCCGCTTCCCTTATCAAAAAGGTCAGCAGGAAATTCCCGGAAAAGGGCAAAAAATTACCGACCTAACTCCCGGCGGTTATCGTCAACATTGGACTCGTAACGTTGTCGTTTCTCCTGATGGCAAAAAGTTGTATGTTTCCGTTGGTTCCCGTTCTAACGTCGATGTGGAAGAATTACCCAGAGCATCAGTGCAAGTGATGAATTTGGATGGTTCAAATCGGCAAACTTTTGCTTTTGGGTTGCGAAATCCTGTTGGTTTAGATTTTCATCCCCAAACCAAAGAACTTTATACAACCGTTAATGAACGAGATGGTATTGGCGATGATTTAGTTCCAGATTTTCTCACCCGGATTCGACAGGGAGAATTTTACGGTTGGCCTTTTGCTTATTTGACACCCAATAAACTTGACCCGCGCCGAACTACAAATGGAAAAAGCGATCGTCCTGACTTAGCCACCAAAACTCAAACCCCCGATGTCCTTTTCCAAGCTCATTCCGCTGCCTTGGGACTACAATTTTATGATGGCAAAACCTTTCCCCAAAAATATCGCAACGGTGCATTTGTCGCTTTTCGGGGTTCTTGGAATCGTGACCAAGGAACGGGTTATAAAATAGTATTTGCTCCTTTTAATAACGGTCGTCCAGTCGGTGATTACGAAGATTTCCTGACCGGGTTTTTGTTAAATCCAAAAGTGCCAACAGTTTGGGGTCGTCCGGTCGGAGTGTTAGTGCTTCCTGATGGTAGTTTACTCTTTACTGAAGAAGCGAATAACCGGATTTATCGAGTGCAGTATCGAGGGGGTTAATAGTCATTTGCCCGATCGCACCCACCCCCATCCACCCCACCAAAAACCTACATCTACATCTGTGTTTATCTGCGTTCATCTGCGTTCATCTGCGGTTAAAAAACCACTAGCCGCCAATTCACAAATTGGGCATTTTGTCAAGATGCTGTTTCGGGAGGATGTTTCGGAGTGGAAAAAACTTGTTCATCGAGAAGGCAAAAAACGGATAATTTTAGCCCGCTTTTTTCCCTAGTTTGTGGCTGTAACTTTGATTCTCTCGTTACCTTGACCAATTTTTAGTCACAAAAAGCCAAACTAACCTTTGTACACCATGATACCAAATTTCCCAAATAACGCAAGTAGGTTTAATAATTGAGAATCTTTAGCGATAATTTTGCTTCCTAAATCAGCTATTGATTTATTTATCCAAACAATCCGAGCTTAACTTATAAATTAAAATTATAATTACCTGTTACCTCTGGTTAACTTTAATTATTGCAGATTCGAGCAATTAATCACAAGGCAAATTGCTGCCAACTTCGATTTTAGTTCACTTATTTTTGATTTTCTCGCTGGCTTTCGATCAGATTTTGCGTCATTCTCGCTAACTTTTGTAGCATTTCTTCCTGTTGAATAGCTTGTTGTTTGTACTGTTGTTTTCTGTATAATGCTGCTCTGGCTAAATCTTCTCGGTTTCGCTTTAAAGCTTCCTTGGCTACTTTTTCCCAATCATTCATTTCTTTGAGAGTTTGGGTATACTGAGGCTGGATGTTATTCCAAGTAGTGCGGATTTGAGAAAGAGCTTCTTCAAGTAACCGAGTAGTTTCGTCTTTTGGAGTTGTTTCTAAAGAACGGTTCACCGGGTCGGATAAAGTATCTACATCAATATAACGTAGCATCGGAATAAAGTCTACTACCTGTTGACTGTAATTAACTCCTGTTTTACACCAAGTAGCAAAATGCTCGCAGTTATTAAAAAGTAGGTTATATTTTCTTTCGCCTAAACGACTTTCGGCGCGATGCAAAACCACATCGGGAATGAAAGAAGTTTGGTATCGTTTGACATAAATTATCCCACCTTGAGAGAGGGTTTCTAAAGAGGTGCGTTCAATTGTTTCGCTAGGTTTGCGGTAATGAATAGCTGTACCGTCGCCGCAGTCAATACCATGATGTTCGTAAATGCCTTTAATATTGATAAAGTGTCTCATGGCATAGATTTGATCGCCTCGCGCCATTTGTTTTTGCCTTTAGTATTGACTTTTGCAGCTAAGGATAACCCACTTATTATACAGAAAAAGTTTCCTCCCTCTTTACCCGATTAGGAAACATTTTGGCATTTTTTGAACTAAACTGATTAGCAACAACTGTTTTTGTTTGACAGTTGCGGTAATGGTGAGCGATCGCAGTGATGTGTTAGTAACAAATAATGCTTCACAAAATCGTGCTATTATCAGCAAAACCTAACCAAATCAGGAGATAGGAATAATGTTGAAAAGCCGTGAAGGGGAAAGAGTTCCCAATGTAACTTTTAGAACTCGTAAAGATGGTCAATGGTTGGATATAACCACTGATGAATTGTTTGCAGGGAAAACAGTTGTGGTTTTTGCTCTTCCCGGTGCTTTCACTCCCACTTGTTCTTCTACTCACGTTCCTGGCTACAATGAACTGCACTCAACTTTCCAAAAAAATGGGGTCGATGATATTATTTGTATCTCAGTAAACGATCCTTTTGTAATGGAAGAGTGGCAGAAAGATCAACGCGCAGAAAATATTAAATTCATTCCCGATGGCAATGGAGAATTTAGTGAAGGCATGGGAATGTTAGTAGATAAAAGTGATTTGGGTTTTGGTAAAAGGTCTTGGCGTTACTCTATGTTAGTCAAAGATGGAGTAATCGAAAAGATGTTTATTGAACCAGAAGTAGAAGGCGATCCTTTTGAAGTTTCTGATGCAGAAACTATGTTGAAATACATCAACCCTGAAGCAGCGAAACCTCAGTTAGTTTCCCTGTTTACCAAAGTCGGTTGTCCTTATTGTGCTCGTGCTAAATCTGCTTTGAAAGAAAGGGGAATTCCTTTTGAAGAAATTGTTTTAGGTAAAGATATAACTACCCGTTCTTTGCAAGCTGTGACTGGTGCAAAAACTGTACCCCAAGTATTTTTTGACGGAAAATTGATTGGTGGATCGGAAGCTTTAGCTGAGTATTTAAGCTCTCAGAATCTGTAATTTAGGACTCATATCATGTCCGCTTGATGAAACATAATGTAGAGACGTTATATATAACGTCTCTACAAGGTATACATAAGATCCTGAAGGGGTCTTTTGCTTACAGGTTCCTATAATTTAAGGAAATGTTAGGCTAATAGGCATGAATAAACTGTTAGATGCTACTCTTTCAATCCAAGTTGGTCAATCTCTGAAGAAGTTGGCTAAAAATGCCTTTGAAAATGCTTATAAAGCGGCACTACTGCATCCTAATTGTACTTATGTCCAAGGGTTTTTAGTTGTGGCGGGAGAAGATTTGCCTCCGATCGAACATAGCTGGATCGAGTTGGATAATAATGTTGTCGATCCATCCTTTACCCTTTGGGATAAACAGGCGGAGGAACTATATTATTTTCCAGCACATTGTTTGACTGTGAAGCAACTAATAGCCGCAGTCGAAGAAGCGAAGGAAGATTATCCAGAAGATAACCCTCTTCCGGTTTATGGTGCAATGCCTTACGAGTATTACGGTGAGGTGATGTTAGGTGGTAAAGATTACCAAGATGCCTATCAAGCTGCATTGGCATTTTCTCAAGAAATCAATGTTAAGTAAACCGGAAATTAGTATTATTTTTTGATTGCTTTGGAGTCAGGAGAAAGCCAGAATTTTTACTGTTAACTTATCCTTAACCAGGATTGTCTACTTAAAAGCTATGATTGAGAAAGCTTGCCCAAAAGTAGGCAACATTTTATGATAATTATACGTTGATTGGAGAAGACTTTATGGAACTGGAGCTAGGTTTACAGTTACTAGTCCAGGGTTTACCAGCGATCGCACAAATATTCACAGCCTTACAAGAGGAAAGATTAGCAGTAATCAAGCACGAACAAGCTAAGGAAGTTCACCAATTTAAATCTGATGAATCCGGGGAAAACTCTCCCGAAAATCGCCATTTGCAAAAGTGGCGACGGGAACAGGAAATCGCAGTTTACCATCGAGAAACAGTTTTACAATTAGTAAATGCCGGACAAGAAATTGCCCAAAAGTATCCAGAATATCAGAAATTTATTGAGAATTGGCCTTTAAAAATACTGCCTGCCCAATTTTTAACTAACCCGCCGAATAATGCACCTAAACCTTTACGCATCTTCCTCGCGCCAATCAAGATTCAAGGTAACGATATTGAACTGGAAAAAATAGCAAACTGGGAAATAAATTTGGCGCAAAGTTTAAGAGAATTTCTTGGCAAAAACTACCCTTTAAGCAGTCCAGAAAGACCTGTTGAATTTATTGCTAAAGCCTGGAAAAATCAGGAATTTGAGCAAGAAACTAGCATCAAAGCTTTAGTTGAAGTCTTAAAATTTGAACCAACTTTAATTTTAGAATTAGAAATCATTGGCAAGCATTTAAATTTTCGGATCGCGTACTGGGGTATTGCTGAACCTACATATTCTTACCAAACAATTATTTCTGATTTTCCTTATCTGGAAATGGTTTATGCGGCAACTAAAACCCGCACTTTGCAATGGCGAGAAACTGCAAGTAAATTATTAGCTGCTGGTGTCAGTTTAGCAGAAATTCAGGAATTGGGTGGCGAGAATGTCAAGAATTTAGAAGTTTTA
This sequence comes from Floridaenema aerugineum BLCC-F46, assembly GCF_041929345.1. Taxonomy (NCBI): domain Bacteria; kingdom Bacillati; phylum Cyanobacteriota; class Cyanophyceae; order Aerosakkonematales; family Aerosakkonemataceae; genus Floridanema; species Floridanema aerugineum. The sequence goes on along the minus strand of NZ_JBHFNQ010000168.1, from coordinate 8,226 downwards.
GAAAAAGAGTTAAAATGGCAAGACCTGGGGATTGTTACTAAAGATTTGAATTTACCATATCAATGCAATGAACAAGATTGGCAAAGTTTGTTAAAATGGTTAATTGGTTATCATTGTTTTTTGGCGGGTTGGATGGCAGATTTGCATCATTTAGTTAATTATAAAATTACCCCCGGTTTACCAAAATTACTGCCGAACCTCAACCCAAAAGCACCAGAAGATTTGCTAAAAATCGGGATTTCCTTTTATAGTAATCTGTTTAGTAGATGGGAGAATGACGCACCCGATCAAGTTTTGGAGTCATCGGTAAACCTGGCTAAGAGTTTAACTGTTTTAGCTGATAAATATTGGGCGACAGAACAAATTAATTATGCAATAAAATTTTGGTTGAAGCAGAAGCGAATCCCACTAAATGAAAGCAATGTTTCCTTAGAAACTGTACAATCGTTAATTACCGTCGAAGACCGCAATTTTTTAGAGAATATTAAAGCTTGCTTACTAGCAATAGGGGATGAATCTTGTCTGAAACAAGTATGCCGCTTGTTAACGGTATTAGAAGATTTAAGCAGTAAAACTTCAGGAATAGAGAAAAGCCAAAAAAGCTTAATTAAGATTCCCAATAATCTGAGTGCAATTACCAAAAATCGGGATGATTTGAAAGTAGATAACATTTCGATTATTCATACATTAAATGGACATTCGGGAAAAGCTTCTTCGGTTGCTGTAAGTCATGATGGGAGTACTTTGGCGAGTGGCGGGGATGATAATACTATTAAGTTGTGGCATTTAGGAACTGGGGAATTATTGCAGACTTTAAATGGTAATTCTGGCAGAGTTTTAGCCATTAATGTTAGTCCTGATGGACAAATTTTAGCAAGTAGTCATCGGACTAGCGATCGCAGTTGTATCAAAATTTGGCAACTACAAACTGGCGAATTAATTCGCACTTTAACAGGACATCATAAATGGATTTATTCTTTAGCTATTAGTCCTGATGGGAAAACTTTGATTAGTGGTAGTCACAAAATCAAAACTTGGCAGTTAGAAACTGGGGAACCTTTACACAGTATTCCCGGACATAAAAAGTGGGTTTATTCCTTAGCTATCAGTCCTGATGGCGAGAAGTTTGCTAGTAGTGGAGGAGATAAAACAGTAAAAGTTTGGCATTTGAAAACCGGGGAATTAATTCATAATTTAGAAGGGCATTTTGACTGGGTGCGATCGGTAGTAATTAGTCATGATGGAGAAATGTTGGCTAGTGGAAGTGATGACAATACTATTAAACTTTGGAACTTACAAACAGGAAAACTTTTGCGAACTTTAATGGGTCATTCTGATTGGGTTTTGTCCTTAGCTTTTAGTCCTGATGGCAAAACTTTGATTAGCGGCAGTAAGGATAATACAATTAGATTATGGCATCTAAAAACAGGTAAATTATTAGGTACTTTAACCGGACATCAAAAATGGGTTTATTCCTTAGCTGTTAGTCCTGATGGACAGACTTTTGCTAGTGGAAGTGAGGATAAAACGGTTAAGATTTGGCGGACTTTGTGAGGTTTAATTTAAATATGCCCTACAGTCAGTTTACTTTGAGTAAGGTTAAAGAAGATTTTAATTTGTCAACTGTCGAAGGAACTAGGTTTTTCCCAAGTAATATAGAATTAGTTTCGCCTAGTCCGAGATTGATGGGAATTTTAGAGGAAATACCTTGGGCGATCGCAGTTGATACCGAAAAAGCACGTTCTGAAGTAATTATTAATCCGGTTTTGTTGGAAGTGCGACGCATTCTGAATCAGAAAATTAGCTTGTTTTCCGGTGAAGAATTTAACGTCGATGTTGGGGCTGGACTTAATGGCGTATGCGACTTTTTGATTAGTCTTTCTCCCGAACAACTGGTGGTAGAAGCACCTGCTGTAATTATTGTGGAAGCGAAAAAGTCCGATCTGAAGTCAGGGATAGGACAATGTATTGCGGAAATGATCGCTGCCCAAAAGTTTAATCAAGCGAAAAATAAACCAATAACAACAATTTACGGGACTGTTTCTAGCGGTACACAATGGCGATTTTTAAAATTAGAAGAAAAGACGGTAACAATCGATCTTACAGATTACCCTTTACCGCCTGTGGAACAAATTTTAGGGTTTTTAGTTTGGATGGTGAAGGGTTCAGGGGAGCAATAAAACTCTCAGATTGTTATTAGATATCTCCAATAAAGAATCTCTTTCGGCAGGCTCTCCTGCCTACCCCACAAGAATTATTGGGGATGTCTATTGTTTATAGAGAGTCTAATTGATTAGCGATCGCTGCCCCGAAAATCCTACATAATGTTAATGTTGCTGAGGGTCAAGAAATGTTAACCGATTCCCTGCAAGACGGCAAAGCCGAACGCGATTTTCCCATGCAAGGGGAAACCCCTGTTACGCTTACCATCAATGGACAGTCTCAGACTGTTTCGATTGAACCGCGTGTTACGTTGTTGGATGTATTACGGGAAAGGTTAGGACTGACAGGCACGAAAAAAGGTTGCGATCATGGTCAATGTGGTGCTTGTACGGTGCTGATCGATGGCGATCGCATTTACTCCTGTCTCTCCCTTGCCATTATGCAGGAAGGGCGATCGATTACCACGATCGAAGGTTTGGCAAAAGGCGAACAACTGCATCCCGTGCAAGCGGCATTTATTGAAAATGATGGTTTCCAGTGTGGATATTGTACACCTGGGCAAATCTGTGCATCGGTTGCTCTACTGGAGGAAGTTAACCGGGGTTGTGCTAGTGCTCTGACAGCTGATTTAACCAATCCACCGCAACTGGCAAACCTTTCAGAAACAGAAATTAAAGAACGACTCAGCGGTAATCTCTGTCGCTGTAGTGCTTATAACGGTATTGTGGCATCTGTGCAACAAGCAGCAGGACAAACTCCGCCTTCTCCGGCGGCGACAATACTGTTGCAGGAGGTAGCAGGATGAAGAATTTTGCTTATGTTCGGGCTACCTCGGCTGAAGATGCTGTGCAGCGATCGCAAACTACGCAAAATGCCCAGTTTATTGCCGGGGGAACTAATCTGATCGATCGCCTAAAAGTATTCCTCGATCGACCCGAACAACTGATTGATGTCTCTCGTTTAGATTTGAAACAAATCGAAGCTACAACAGAGGGAGGCATTCGCATTGGCGCACTAGCAACTAATACAGCTGTTGCCGATCATCCTCAGATTCGCCGTGATTATCCCCTGTTATCTCGCGCCATTTTGTCGGGAGCATCCCAACAAATTCGCAACATGGCAACCGTCGGTGGTAATTTATTACAACGCACTCGTTGTCCCTACTACTACGACACCGTATTTGCTTGTAATAAAAGACAACCGGGAAGTGGTTGTGCAGCACTTGAGGGAATCAATCGAATGCACGCGATTTTGGGAGCAAGCGATAGTTGCATTGCCGTTCATCCCTCCGATATGTGCGTTGCATTGGCAGCGTTGGATGCAGTGGTGGAAGTGGAAAGCAGCAAAGGACGGCGACAGATTCCGTTTAATGATTTTCATCGTTTACCGGGTGATGCTCCCGAACGGGATAGTAATTTGGAATCTGGGGAACTGATTACGGCTGTGATTTTACCACCTTTACCCTTTGGGAAAACGGGAGTTTATTTGAAGTTGCGCGATCGAGCTTCCTATTCCTTTGCTCTGATTTCGGTAGCAGCTGCGATCGATCTAGCTGGAGAAACCATCCGGGATGCTCGTTTAGCCTTGGGTGGAGTCGCCCATAAACCTTGGCGAGTTCCCGAAGCCGAAACTTTCCTCAAAGGTAAACCCGCTACAGTTGAGACATTCCAACAAGTAGCAGAGATTGTGTTGCAGGGAGCAAAACCGCTAACTCACAACAGTTTCAAAGTAAACATGGCAAAACGGGCAATCAAAAGAGCACTCACCATTTCAGCACAGGGCGGAGGTGTAGCATGAACAAGGTGATCGGTACTGCGGTTAACCGTAAAGATGGGCTGGCTAAGGTGACAGGAAAAGCCACTTACGCCGCTGAACAACAGATTCCAGGGTTAGTGTATGGATATTTGGTGACATCTGCGATCGCTAAAGGAAGGATTCGATCGATCTCCACCCAAGCAGCCGAAACAGCGCCTGGAACGATCGCCGTCTTTACCCACCAAAACGCCCCCAAGATCTTCAAACCTACCAATAACTTTATCACCAGCAAAGTCTACGAAGCCCGTCTGCCCCTTTCTGATGACCAGATACATTATGCCGGACAGATTATTGGGTTGGTAGTAGCGGATAGCTTTGAACGAGCAAGGGATGCTGCCCAACAGCTGCAAGTAGAGTATGAGGTGGAAACACCATTGATTGATGCAGCCAAAGGTACTTATAAGCCTGCGATCGGTATATTTGGCGAAGATATGGTGCTTGAGAAAGGGGAATTTTCCAGGGGAACAGAGGAAATAGAAACCGCAGGAGCAACTGTAGAAGCAACCTACACCACTTCTACAGAACTTCATGTTCCTATGGAACCCCATGCTATTATTGCTCAGTGGCAAGGACAAGAAGCGCTGACTGTTTACGAAGGCTCTCAGTGGGTGATGGCATCCCAGCGCACCTACGCCGAACTATTTGGCATTCCCGCAGAAAAGGTGCGGATTGTTACTCCCTACATCGGTGGCGCATTTGGTTGTAAAGCATTTCCTTGGCCCCACAGCATCTTGTGTGCTGCTGTTGCACGTCAAATACAGCGTCCGCTCAAGGTAGTGGTGAGCCGTCGCCAGATGACTGCTAACACGGGACATCGATCGGAAACGGAGCAAACTTTAAGGCTGAGTGCGACAAAAGATGGGAAGTTAGAAGCGATCGTCCACACCGTTAAGTCCGTTACCTCTCCTGTCGAGCAGTTTAGCGAACCCTGCATCAACATCACCCCAGTCATGTACAGCACGCCCAATATGCAGCTGAAGCAGACCGTTGCGGCATTAAACCTTGGCACTCCCACATTTATGCGGGCACCGGGAGAAACCCCTGGAATGTGGGCAATGGAATCAGCAATGGATGAACTGGCATGGAAACTTAACCTCGATCCCGTAGAACTGCGGCTCCAGAATGAAACTAAAACCCACCTACGGAACAACCTCCCCTTTTCTTCCAAGCATTTTGCCGACTGTCTCAAAGAGGGAGCTAAACGTTTTGGTTGGCAAAATCGTCCTCAACCCCGCACTCTCACCCGCGAAGGTAAATTAATAGGATGGGGAATGGCAGCGGCAACCTTTCCAGCTTTGCGGGGAAACGCCTCAGTTAAGGTGAGATTGTTGCCCGATGGACGAGTAAATGTATTGACATCAGCCAATGACATGGGAACTGGAGCCTATACCCTCGTAGCAATTATGACTGCGGAAACCTTGGGGGTATCGGTGGACAGAGTGAGCGTAGAAATTGGCGATTCTCTATTCCCTGATGGTGGCATGGCTGGAGGTTCGCAAATGACTGCTTCCCTTGCGCCTGCTGTGCAAGAAGCTTGTGAGAACTTGCTGAAGTCCGGGAATTTTGCTACTACAGCAGAGGCGCTCAAGGAGTTACAAAGCTCTGGAAAAGCCGCCTGGGAAGCTACCGGATCGTCTGCGCCTAATGAAGAGGGGAAAAAGTGGGCATTTCAATCTTGGGGAGCTCATTTTTGTGAAGTGGCGATCGATGAAGAAATAGGACGGCTACGGGTAACGCGCTGGGTATCGGTGATGGATGTTGGGCAGGTAATCAATGCCAAAGCTGCTGCCAGTCAGATTCGAGGCGGCGTAATCATGGGCATTGGGGAAGCACTGATGGAAGAATGCGTTTTCGATCCTCATACAGGAAATCCCGTAGTCTATGACTTAGCAACCTACCACTATCCCAGCCATGCCGACATTCCCCGCATTGACGTAACATTTGTCGGTAAACCGGATCTAACGTTTAATCCCTTGGGCGTTCGCGGTGCTGGTGAAATTGGCATTACCGGGGTGGCTGCTGCTGTTGCTAACGCAATCTACCACGCAACAGGCAAACGGTTCCGCAATTTACCAATTACTCCTGACAAATTAATAGCATAGTCGTGAGTGCAGAAGTACGTTGTTGGGCTTTAGCAGAAGTACGTTGTTGGGCTTTAGCCCTCAGAAGTACGTTGTTGGGCTTTAGCCCTCTTAGGAAACGTGGCATAAGAGGGCTAAAGCCCAACAACGTACAAAGAATCAGACTAATCTTATAACTAGCAACTTGGGTTAATATCTTCTCCCTCTTTCCTGGAGCGTCCTCTGTGTCTGGAGCGGTTTATTATAAAAAAGGTTTTTCAGCGCTTATGAACGAACTACAAAGAATTCTACAAGCCTTTGAACATAGCCAACAAGCTGGAAAACGCGCAGTCTTAGCAACAGTTGTGCGAACAAGTGGATCGGTTTATCGTAGACCGGGTGCGCGGATGTTATTAACTGAAGATGGGGAGATGTTTGGTGCGATTAGTGGTGGTTGTTTGGAAAGCGATATTCTGGATCGATCGCACTCTCTCCTCTCTAATAATGCCAATCCCATCCTAGTCAGATATGACACAACTTCCAGTGATGACATTGTGTTTGGTTTTGGATTAGGATGCAATGGCATTGTTGATGTTTTGATTGAATCTTTGAACCATGATGCTGCGATTCATCAACTTTCCTTAATTCGAGATTGTTTGAACGCTCAGCAAATGATTGCGATCGCCACTGTGTTTTCTGTAGAAAATGTGTCGGGGATTAGAGTGGGCGATCGACTAATAATGAAATCTGACACCACAATCATTAACCAAATCACCAACACAGATATTGCTCAAACCATTGCCACAGACCTTAGCAAAATACTGATTGAAAAACAAACTCTTGTACAATCCTACACTCTATCTTCGGGAAAAATTGATGTGTTGCTGGAAGTGATTTCTCCACCCGTTCCCTTGCTAATTTTTGGGGCTGGATATGATGCTATTCCAGTGGTGCAGTTCGCCAAACAATTAGGCTGGCAGGTTACAGTTATAGATCATAGATCGAGTTATTTAACTGGCGATCGCTTTCCAAGAGCCGATCGACTGCTACACTGCAAACCAGAACAACCAGAAACCTATAACCATTTATTAACACCTCAAACCGTCGCTGTTGTCATGACTCATCGATATATTAGCGATTTGGCATTTCTCAAAACCTTGATTCCGTCTGGACTGCGTTATTTAGGCGTATTAGGGCCAAAACGACGAATGCAGCAATTATCGCAAGATTTAGCCGAAAACGGTGTCACGCCAAATCAACAGCTTTATAATCCGATCGGGTTGGATATTGGGGCGGAAACTCCCGAAGAAATAGCCCTTTCCATCGTCGCAGAAATTCAAGCAGTGCTCAGTGGGCGTTCTGGTAGTTTTCTGCGCGATCGCATCGGTTCGATTCATTCTCCCACAAAACCAGCATGGCTAGAATTGGTATCCTAATTTTGGCAGCGGGAGCCTCTACCCGCTTAGGACAACCGAAACAACTCTTATTTTATCAAGGTAAACCGCTAATTCGACAGATGGCAGAAGTGGCGATCGCATCTAACTGTCAACCTGTTGGGGTAGTTTTGGGAGCTCATGCTGAGGCGATCAAGCCACATTTATCAAATCTAGACATTCACATATTTTACAACGAAAATTGGTCAAGGGGGATGGCAAGTTCGATTCAGTGTGGACTGCGGGAAATGTTGAGAGTTTCGGTTGAACTTGATGCGATCGTTCTCATGGTATGCGATCAACCCTTTGTTTCACCCGATCTAATTCACAAATTAATTGCTGGATATCGAGACTTAAACTATCCTATTGTCGCCTCTGAATATGCTGGCATTTTAGGTGTTCCCGCTTTATTTCACAAAACATTTTTTCCCGAACTATTAACACTTCAAGGAGATGTTGGTGCCAAATCAATTATCCGCCAACATCACTCCCATTCCTTAAGCATTCCATTTAACCAGGGAATCATTGATTTGGACACCCCTCAAGACCTGCAATTTCTCTCATAAATAAAGTGATAATAGTTATATGAGGATGGGGCAGGCAGGATGCCCACCCCACTACAAAGCTCTAACTTTTGTGGGGCAGGCAGGATGCCCACCCCACTACAAAGCTCTAACTTTTGTGGGGCAGGCAGGATGCCCACCCCACTACAAAGCTCTAACTTTTGTGGGGCAGGCAGGATGCCCACCCCACTA
>NZ_JBHFNQ010000167.1:0-61447 GCF_041929345.1 Floridaenema aerugineum BLCC-F46 | reverse complement strand
CAATTACTTTTTTCGAGTAATTGATTATCACAAGTTATTTGTTAAATCATTAACTCGAAGAAAACTTATCTATCACTCTTACTCCATTAGCTAGTTAATCATCCTTTTCCTTTTCTGTTACTTTTTCAGCAAGCCCTAATTAAATCATCTGATATTACTCCTGTTTCATCAATTCAACTGTGCGTTTTTCCCATTCATCTGCATCAATCAAATTAGACTCAAAAACTAACTGCTCTAAAGCTTGAAGCCATCGTTGGTAATAGTCCCAACTCGGATCATCTTTACAATGAGTTGCTTCCCATTGAGCGATCGCATCGATTAACTCTTGGCGAAAGTCTTCCCATTCATAGTGTCCCTTTTTGGACAAGGCAAGGGCAATTCCAAAGGCGCGTTCTTCCCAAAATCGCTCAAATTTCAATGTTCCATAATCACGCGGGGGAGAAGTTTCGCTACCCATCATGGAAGTGACTGCAAAATGTTCAAATCGAAGTTGCACAGCTTATTATCTCCTCAATTGACGATCGCTTTATCTAAACCAATTTCACTAAGCAGGAACCTTGACTTGAGCAACCCCCATCATCGCTTCTGGAGTCACCAAGGCGGCGAGTTCTGCTTCACTCATACTTTCTGTTTGGGCTGGACGTTCTGGAAGCACAAACCAGCGAATTTGAGCGCTACTATCCCATACCCGCACTTCTTTCGATTCATCTAGTTCCAGCCCAAATTCCTGAAGAACTTTACGAGGTTCTTTTACAGCACGGGAACGAAAAGTTGGGTCTTTGTACCAGTAAGGTGGCAATCCCAACATAGGCCAAGGATAGCAAGAACAAAGGGTGCAAACAATTAAGTTATGAACCTTGGGGGTGTTTTCTACCACTTTCATATATTCACCTTCGGCTCCAGCCATTCCCGGTGGGAAGTCCATTTGTGCGATCGCTGCTGGTGTATCGGCAAGTAGACGAGCTTTAAATTCAGGATCGACCCATGCTTTTGCAACTAATTTTGCACCATTAAAGGGACCGAAATCAGTTTCAAAGAAACCCAATACTTTATCAACAGTTTCACTGCTAATGATACCTTTTTCTATTAGTAATGACTCTAAAGCTTTAACTCTAGCAGCATTATAAGCTTCCCGATCGTCTCTGTAACTAAAACGTTCGTTCACAACAAATCCTCCTCAATAAATTTTGCAATTATTCAGCGGCTTCAACGTATACTTCAAATAGGTCAGCATAAACCCAAGAATTGCTTTGGGCTATGTCACTCCAAATATCTTTCGGGTCAAATTTGACACTGTAAACATACATTGGCTCTCCCAGTCCATCTGCTCCAGTAGAACAAAGATAGGCATAAGCACCTTGATAAACTTCATCGACAATGCCAGTTTTATTGCGTAGATATCCAGGTAGGCGCGTATGTTCTGTAGTTGGGACATCCTTTACCAAAACTTTTTGACCTACATTAAATTTCGGTTGATTATCAACTTCTCGAATGGCAGGATCGCCACGATGCAAATAATCGATAACTTGGTCATCGATAGCAGGTTCAGACATACTTGGTAAGGGAGCATCTGTCTTTTCTAAATAGGTTGCTGTCCGTGTATCCAGTTCTTTCTGTGTGATGTAGCCTGATTGCACAAAAAAGCCAGAAATACCGCCCAACCACTTTTCGTAGTAGCGAAACCGAAAGTAGTCAAAGGGGTTCATTGCTTCTGCACCTTTGCGGAGGTCTGCCCAAGTCCAAACACTGTTAAATTTTGTTGGTACGTTTTCGATCGGATATTGTGGCAGAGCTTGGCTCAGGTGTTTGCTTAGACCCATCATAGCGACATGAATGCCAAAAATTCGAGTTTCCCAAGGTTCGACAAATACCCGTTTCTCAAAATTCAGGGGTTCTGAATCTATGCCTTCTAACCCACCTAAGTAATGCTGTAATTTCATCCTATTTCTCCAGTTGCGGTGAACGCTCCTCAATAGTGTATTTCAGGTTACAGAGCTTATTTTGTATCTTAGTTTTCTCACTACATTCACACCTCAAGTAAACAAGCTCGAAATTCTTGTTTGAGTTGGGCGGCATCTAAGTTACGCCCGATAAATACTATTTCATTTTTGCGTTCTTCTCCTGGTTGCCAAGGACGACCCGGCCTGCCATCGAGTATCATGTGAACACCTTGAAAGACAAACCGCCTGTCCTGGGCATCGATATCTAAAATGCCTTTCATCCTGAAAATATCGGTTCCTTTAACTTGAATTAATTGATTTAACCAACGATTTAGTTTGTCACCATTGACTATGCCCCCTTGGGCGATCGATACTGAGTAAACAGATTCGTCATGCTGGTGAGTATCTTCTTGAAGAAATTCTGGGTCAATGCTCAATAATTGCTTCAAGTCAAATGCTTCGATACCCAGCACAGCATCTATATTAATGTCACAATTGTGAGTCCGATAAATTTTCGCAAATGCAGTCATGCTGCGAATGCGCTGCTCTAGTTCATCTAACTGCTCAGGGGAAACTAAATCGATTTTGTTGAGTAAAATTACATCAGCAAAGGCAATTTGTTCCTGTGCTTCTTCTGCATCCCAATGTTCCCAAATGTGCAAGGCATCCACAACTGTTACTACTGCATCTAATTGGGTTTGCTGACGCATCACGTCATCCATAAAAAAAGACCCAATTACAGGAGCCGGATCTGCCAACCCAGTTGTTTCGATTACCAAATAATCGAATTTTTCCCGCTTGAGCATCAAGTCGCTAAAAATACGAATTAAATCACCACGTACTGTACAGCAGATGCAACCGTTATTCATTTCTAAGATTTCTTCATCGGCGTTAATCACCAGCTGAGAGTCAATGCCAATTTCTCCAAATTCATTCACTATTACCGCGACTCTTTTGCCATGTTGATTAGTCAAAATTCGGTTGAGCAGGGTAGTTTTACCTGCCCCTAAATAGCCTGTGAGAATTGTTACGGGGATGGAATTGGATGCTCGTTTGGGCATAGAACTACTCCTAATTTGAGTAATGAGGTTTACTCTCGGTAAACCTCCCTCTTCTGTATGTAAGAGAACTGGTGGACGAAAAAATGTTATTTATGCTACATAATGCTTTGACTTAAACCACAACTTATTCTCAGGCTACTAGCTTGAGAGCATCCATAACTCCGGAATCCAAGATGGTCAATTTGTAACCTAATTGTAGTATGATAGAGTTATCTATTTTCAAGACCTCCCAAAATGAAAGGAGAAAAACTATGACTGAGATTGTAGCACTTGCAACTTCCACAACCTTAAAAACACAAGCCAAGGTAGTCACAGAGTTTTTTGTGCCATCATGCGTCCTAGAAGATTGACAACAAAATTCCTCTGTGTGCCTTGCTATTAACAAGTAACACATATTGAGGAAACCAATGAACTTAGAATTATTAGGCTGGAGCGAGTTTTTTGCTCACTGCTTCGATCGCCAAAATTGGGACGGCTACACTGTTTTAGTCCAGCTACTTATGCAGCATCAGCATTAAAACAAACTTTGTTAGAACCTATAACAACGCAACGGATTATTATTGACTGTGTTGCGCTGACTGGATTTTCGTTACTAATACCATTTCTCTGTAACAATGCGCTTAATAACTTTCTGCACGGCTACTATATCTAGCAAGGATTTCATGGGAAGTAATTACGAAATATTAAGCGCATCTTCATAGAGAATTAGTATAACTCTCTGGTTTGTAGCTCGTAAGTTGCATTGGCAAAACCGTTAAAAGTAATTTTATCTGTTGCTCAAATTGTTGTTGTTGGATGGAGTTTAGGCGATCGTCAATTATCAAATGGTTCTTCCGTAGTTACTCTTTTTATCCAATACCTACCAAAGATGCAACTTGCGTTGTGGGAAGGAAGTTTAAATTTTGAGCTATGATAGCTGGAAAAAGCCCAAATATTAGGGATTAACTTTTTATTTATGACCAGCGAACCACAGGCTACCGCTCCCCAAGCGAAATTATTTCAAGCTATTGGAATTGTACCAGGGAAAGTCAGGCTTGACTCCGAAATCAATAGAGCATTTGTCAAGATACAAGGGAAGGAGTACCCCTTGAAATACGCGCCTCACAACAAAGGGATGAGAGCTTGGGATGCACTAAAACTGGAACTAGGAGAAAACGGAACCAAAGAATTAAGGCTAACGGTATATCCCCAAGTGTTGCATTTTCCGGGGCGAGATAAAACACACATATTAGGATTCTCACTTGTAGGATTCGCACCTATAAATGGTGAGGATAATTCATCTGATAAGGATGTGTTTGCTGCACAAGATTTTGAGTTTAAACTTTGTGGATTGTGGCAATTTATTCCAGTGTGTAGAACGCCGTGCATTTCAGTTTTTCGGAACTTTAATGAGGAGACTAAAACCAGAATTAAACCGCTAGACTCTGCACGGAAAGTCCGATTCATGAAAGCGCAACATCTTCCCTTAATTTGGAAAGATGCGCTTGTACCACCATTCCGATTCAATCCAAAGCTTCAGAAGGAAGAGCAAGGTAAGCGTTATTTTGTGGAGATCAAAGCACGGTTCATCCCAGGTAGGGATATGTTCGGATTTGAATCCTTGAATGGGATACCTACTGAGGAAATACCGCCACACTTCAAACCTGGTAAGGCTTTGAAGGCAGAAGTACTGGAATTGAAGAAACAGCAGAAGCAGGCTAAAGCCCAGGAAGTGAGTAACGTCGATGAAGCAAGAAGTTCGCCGCCTACGGTCACTGATAAGCCCAAGCCTGCGCTCAAAAAGAAGGTTGTAGTGCAACCTGAAACTGAAGAAACTGGTGGGAGCGATCGCACAATGGATCGCTTGCAACTTGAGTTAATAGCTAAGTGTAAATTGTAAATTTAGCCCTTACTACGGGAAAACTTAAAATAAGACCCCAAACCGTTTGAGGGAAAAAGAACTAAAAATCATGCTGCCATCCATTTTTCAGACTTGCGTTCCCAGAGAAGAAATCCAACAAGGAGAACTCTCTGTAGAGTTATTCGCCGCCAAACTGCGATTAGTAGTGGATGGCAAAGCCCCCACAGTTTATCAAGACCCCAAAACCTTCTTCGCCAACACTTTCCCCACAGATGGGATAAAAACCCTGATTAAAGAAGTATTCGGGCGCTTAACTGGACAAGCTGCGGGGTCGCCTATTTTGCGGCTGGAAACAAGTTTCGGCGGTGGCAAAACTCACGACGAGATAGCCCTTTGGCACATTGGCAAACAAGGACGATACATTGAAGGACTGGAACGCTTTGCTGATTTAAACTTAATTCCAGACCGTCCCATACAAGTTGCCGCAGTGGATGGTAGGGACTTAGACCCTGAAAATGGCGTTTATCACCCGGAAACGGGCATCACTACTTATACTTTATGGGGTGAAATAGCTTATCAGATTGGTGGAATTGAAGGTTATAAATTACTTCGAGGTTCTGACGAGAAAGGTATTAGTCCCGGTACTTCCGTACTGGAACGACTGACAAACGGACAGCCTACCTTAATTATTCTCGATGAAATTGCGCGTCATTTGCGATCGGCTAAAGCGAAACAAGTCGGTAAAAGCGACCTATCCGAACAAGTAGTCGCCTTCCTATTCTCCCTGATGGATTTAGCCGCTGCTTGCAATAACTTAGTATTTGTCTATTCCCTCGCTTCCGCATCCGATACCTTTGGGGGAGAAACGACTGAACTACAAGAATTAATCCAAGCTTCCGCCAGACAAGAAAGAGTTTTAAGTCCCTCCACCGATGTTGAAATCTACAATATTGTCAAACAACGCTTATTTGATAGCGTCAGTGCTAAAGCTGCTGAAGATGCGGCGAGAGAATATTTAAACAGCTACCGTGCCAGTCGGATCAATTTGCCAGATGGATGTAAAGATGCTAGATATGCTGAGGCGATCGCATCATCTTACCCCTTCCATCCCGAACTTTTCAACCTGCTAACTAAAAAGATTGCCTCTATTCCAGAATTCCAACGCACTAGAGGGGCGCTAAGATTATTTGCCCAAGTAGTCCGTCACCTTTGGCAGAATACAAACGATTGGATACCGCTAATTCATACTCATCATATTCCAGTCGGATTAGATGCAGAAATTACCAATGATTTAACTTCTCGTCTCCAGCGTCCCTTAATGCGAAATCCCATTGGGGCAGATATTTATAACCCAGATGGTAGAGAAGCTTACGCCCAAGTACAAGACGGGGAATGGATAGCTGCTGGAAAACCTCCCTTTTCTACTTGGGTAGCCAGCACTATTTTCCTACATTCTCTCACCCAAGGAACTTCATCTGGAATTCGACGGGCTGAATTAAATTTATCCCTGCTTACACCCGGATTAGAAATTGGATTTGTTGACCGTGCCCTACAACGACTCAGCGCCGTTGCTTGGTATTTAGATGATGACCCAATTACCTCAATTTCTCGGTTCAAAGAAGAACCTTCGATTAACAAAATCATTGCCGAAGAGAAAGAACAAATTGGCAGAAGTGAAGCCAAAGATGATTTAAGAAATCGTCGAGATAGCATCTTCGCCAATAAATTCTTTACCCTTGTTTCTTCCCCAGAAAATGCGTCTGATGTAGACGATGACCCCGATTATGTGGCATTATGCGTGATTGATTTTGATGAAGCCACTGTTTCTGCTACTACAGACCCTCCACCTCATTTAGTCGAGCAAATTTTCAGTAATACAGGTGAATCTGGAAAATTTCGTACCTTCCGCAATCGCTTATTATTCTTAGTAGCTAATCGGCAAGAATTAGAACGCGCCATAGATAATGCTAGGGAATATAAAGCGATTCAAAATATCCTCAAAAGTCAAAATCGGTTAAATGATTTATCAGAAAATCAACAAAAACAACTGAAGCAGAAACAAGGCGAAATGGATTTAGCGGTACGCATCTCTTTAACTAATGCTTATCGTCATTTATTCTATCCTGCTAACGATTCAGTAAAAGCCCCCAAAGGGTTGATGCACTATGTATTAGCTGCCCAAGAATCTAGCGAAGTAAAAGGAAAGAATAATCAACAAGATGTGATTTTAAAAGCCCTCAAAGATTGTCAGAAAATTCGCTCGGAAGAGGCTAAACCTTTTGCGCCTGCTTATATTATCCAAAAAGTTTGGCCTTCCGGTTTAGATTATTGGACAACTAAAGCTTTAAAAGAAGCTTTTTCTAAAGATTTGAGTTTGAATATTTTGCAGGATGTGGAAGTTTCTAAACTGCGCGATACCCTTCGTCAAGGGTTAGAGATGGGACAATGGGATATGAAAGTCGGAGAACGCCTGTTCATTAAAACCGATGACAGTAAGCTAACTTTACCAGAAACGATCGATTTTAGCGATCGCACAACCCTCTACCGTCGAGGCATTCTCGAACCCCCCAAACCCAAAGAAATCGAACTTAGTGCCCAACTGATGCCCTCAACAGAACCCACAAAACCTGTAAGAGTGCGCTGGAAGGCGAAAGGGGCGTTCACTGTTCGCCTTTACCAAGAAGGGACGCTAGTACCCGGTGAGTTTCGTCCTTCTGATGAGTATGAGGCGAAAATTAGCAACACAACACTTTTTCGGGTAATTGCTGACTATGGTAACGGGGAAACCGCCGAAAAGGAAACGCGAGTAGTTATTGCAGTTCCCGGAAGAACACCCACTGTTAGCAATGGCGGTGGTACTTACACCGTAGGCGGCGGTAGTTTAGGGACGTTGTTTGATGCCAAACCCGACATTATAGAATTAGATGGTAGCGTGAATACTGCTTTTAATGCGTTGATCGATCGCTGCACCGATAATAAAGTACAAGGCATCGAATCCCTAGAACTATCCGTCAGTCAAGTTGTAGATTATCGTAAATTAGGGACAGCAATTCCTTTATTAACTCGCTTCAAATTGCACATTGACCAAACAGTTATGATTCAAACAGGCGACCAGTTTGTAAGATTAGAATATCAAGGGCCGATTCGGGGTTTCCAAACCTTTTTTACTACTATTAATAGTTTACTAAATACCCCAGATGTGCAAGCCAACGTCAGCCTGAAAATTTCCTTTGAATTTCAACCAGCAATTCAACCACAAGGAACAGAACTTAATACAATTAAACAGACGCTTAATCGCAATCCAGTTGACCGCTTGAATCTGGTTGTTAAGGTGACGTATGGATAAGAACAGGTTGGTTTTATTGTAGTGCGAGCATCTTGCTCGCCATTCAATTCCCGATATAAAATTGTTCTTCCGTAGTGCGAGCATCTTGCTCGCCATTCAATTTCCGATATAAAATTGTTTTTCCGTAGTGCGAGCATCTTGCTCGCTAAAATTTATTGACCCTAAACCTTTATTGACCCCAAGCAAGACGCTCCCATTCCCGGAAATATGCAAGAGTTCCAGTTAAGAATCGTTCCCTTAGATAACAACAATTTTGCTTTAGAATTGTACCAATGTGCTTATAAAAAAGCCGGAGAAAAAAAGCGTCCTGCTGCCAAAAGAATTGGACGACTCAAAGGTAATGCTTTAGTACAAGCAAGAACAGTAATTTACAGCCTATTAAAAGCGAACAATTACGATCCAAAAACCTTATCACATCAACGACAAGCACCTTATATTTTATCAGAAGATTCCGGCGTAAACTTAGCAATTTTATTTCAGGCATTACAACCACTTTCCAAACCAGAAAGAATTGCTAATATCACTTCTGGAGTCATGGCAATGAGTAATGAAGAAGCCCATTACTGGTTCGCCAAAATAGCAAATGGAAAGCGGTCTACTGCATTAAAAGCTTTGCGAATTTTACTAGGGGATTAATATGGCAAATCTATATTTAATTACCAGTCTGTTTGATGAAGGAATTTATGAATCTAGCTTTCGCGTAGTCGAGGCAGAATCAGAGTTAGAAATTGCCCAACATATTCTCGCGCATCCTTCACCTTGGCAATGGTTTTTAGATAGGTCTTATCCTAGAGATTGGCGAAATCGGAGTTTTTCCTTTGGGTCGTTATGGGACTGCGTGCAAGACCCTCAAATGACACCAGAAAGATTGCTAGAATTGATTAAAATGACCAGCGTTGATGGAGATTCAACCGCTCAATTAGCGATTCATAAGATTACAGTAAATCAGTTATCAGATGTTAATACTGACCCTTGGAGTAAAAGAGCATGAAACTTTCTGATTTGTCTGATGAAACTTTGAATAAAATTAAATCTCTGCGGTGGGATAGAATTATTGAGAAACATGAAGGGCCAGAACGCTGGTCATCAGTTCTTGAATATTATGACCCGGAGTTCATGGAAATTGAGGGGCGTTGGGTATTGTTACCTGTAGAGCGAGAAAATCACGCAAATATAACGATTTTACGGACAATTTGGAGCGCAGATGGTAACTCGCTAACGCTATTTTTGAAGGATACGACCTTTGGTGATGATGATTTTTTAGCTGGATTTATGGCGGTTTGTGATAAACTTAAAGACGAGGAATTTTTTATCGCCATTTTATATCACGAGTGGTTTGTGATTGAGCGAGGAGATGCTTTTGATGGATAAATTATATATCAAATAACGAGCAAGATGCTCGCACTCCAAATATATCGAATCATGGGAGTGCGAGCATCTTGCTCGCTGGCGTAAAAAGGTTTATCCTCTAGAATTAAGCCCAAAAGAAAAATGACTACAACAACACCTTTACAAGAAATAGCGGAAAATTTACCAATATTTACCAACCGCGAACAAAAAGAACAGTTTTTATTTGTTCTGGGAGCTTTGACAGCGCGAATAATTAGTTTGAGGAAAGCTGCTGAAGTAATGAATCTTGACTCAGAAGCATTATTGCAAATTTTAGATTTACTGGGAATTGAATTCTCCTATCTCTCTCCTGAAGATATTGAACGAGAAAAGGTTTGGTAAATATTGTGAAAATCGTAATTAACTCGTCGCCAATAATTTTTCTAGTACGCTTGCAGTTTTTAGAGTTATTTATCGAAACAAGTGATGAGTTTTATTTACCACAATCTGTCCTCACTGAGATTCAAGCAAAAAGCGATGAAATTAACCAAGCACTTGTTCCTCTAATTGCCAATCAAAAGCTTATCGTCAAAGCAACTAATTTAGCTTCTTTGTTTAACCGTCTTAATTCTAGCTTGGGACTGGGTGAATCAGAAACAATCGCTCTAGCAACGGAACTGCAAGCAGATTTTGTAATCTTGGACGACTTAGCTGCGCGGAAAGCAGCACTCACTTTAGGGCTAAATGTTAAAGGAACTTTAGCAATTCTCAAAAAGTTGGCTCAAGAGGGTAAAATTGAAATGGTTGATAAAAATTATTTTTATCAAAAATTACTCAGCATTAATTTTAGGATTTCTCGTTCTATCTTTGATGCTGTTTTTTCAGACCCGTAATCAATTAGTTAGCGGTTAACAGCTAACCGTTAACCGTTAACAAATAACAATTAACATGAACCCATCCAAACGCCCCCCAGTTTTCATCGAAAAAATTATGCCAGTAGAACTGCTCAACGAGCAAGTTTATTACGAACATGGTGGAAACCCATTTAAGGGACTGCATCGCTGGTATTCGCGCAAACCTTTATCTTTTTCTCGCGCTTCCGTGTTGGGTTCGATTTTGCCAGCAGATGTGACGATGGAAGAGTTTAAATATCTGTTAGGTTTGGAACCGGGAAAAGAGGTAAAACTCTACAAAACGCCGCCGTCTTCGGTGCGAATTCAGAAGGTGCAGGATTATTGCGAGAAAGTTTGGGGAACTCGCACACCGACGATTTTAGATGCGTTTGCGGGTGGGGGAAGTATTCCGTTTGAGGCGGCGAGATATGGGTTAAATGTATTAGCTTCTGATTTGAATCCTGTGGCGGTGGTGACGATGAAAGCGGCGATGGAATATCCGCTGAAATTTGGGCCTGATTTGCAGGAGGATATTGATAAATGGGTGAAGTGGGTAGGGGATGAAGCGGAGAAAAGATTAGCCCAGTTTTTCCCTTCTTTACCGGGGGAAACGGTGCAGAATTATTTATGGGCGCATACGGTTGTTTGTCCGAGTTGTGAGTCAGTTGTTCCGTTGAGTCCGAATTGGTGGTTGAGTAAAACTAGCAATTATGCTGGGAAGAGACAAGAGAGAAAAGTCACAAGTAATTGGTATGCAGTGAAACCAATTCCTAACCTTGAGAAGAAGCGAGTTGATTTTGAATTGGTTAAGGGAAGAAAAGGGAAAGGAACAACAATTGTAACTGATGAGGGTGAGTATGATCCAGATATGATGATTACAATCAACAGAGGTGATGGTAAATGCTTCTGTTGCGGACATTTAGTTGAAAGCAATTATATCGATGGAAAACTATTGGCAAATAATTTTGATTATTTACTTTACGCGGTTGCTTATAAAAAAGGAGCAAGTAACTTAGAATTTAGGTTGCCCAATAAATTAGATATAGAAAGCATTGAAAAAGTCAAAATCTTTATAGAAACCTATGAGGATTCAGGTTTGCTTCCAAATGAGCCACTTTTGCAAGGTCAAGATACTAGATGCTATAACCGAGGGATCAGAAGTTGGAATCAACTTTTTAACCCGCGTCAGCTTTTAACCCTTATAACTTATGTTGAAATTCTTAATGAAGCTAAAGCGTTAATGCAAGCTGATTATGAGTCAGAAAAAGCAGAAGCGATAAGCACTTATTTAGCTTTAGTACTCGATAGATGTATTGATGTAAATTGTCGGCTAGCTCATGTTAATACAATGGGTCCCAAAATAGAAGGTGCTTCAGGACAACATACTTTAAACTTAATTTGGAATTATCCAGAAGTTAATGGTAGTTTACGTTTATGGCAGTGGTGTGCTGAAAAAGTTGTATCAGATTATCCAAGCCTTTGTGGATTATTCGGTACAAAACCTCACTCAACAGGTTTACCAGGAATTGAACAATACGACCCCAAAACCATACAAATTGAAGCAGCATCAGCCGATAGCTTGTATCACATTCCTGATAACTCAATCGATGCCGTTATCACAGACCCACCTTACTATGCCACCATTCAATATGCTGAACTTTCAGACTTCTTCTATGTCTGGCTAAAACGCACATTAGGCGACATTTTCCCCAACCTATTCTATTTAGAACTCACCGACAAAGACCGAGAAGCCGTAGCCAACCCGTCCCGCTTCCGCAACATGGGCGAATCTCCAGAAATCCTCGCCAATCGAGACTACGAAGCAAAAATGGCACTCGCTTTCGCCGAATATTATCGCGTTTTGCGAGACGACGGCGTAATGACCGTTCAATTCAACCACAAAGAGTCCGGCGCGTGGGATGTCCTCGCCAAATCCCTCATCGATGCAGGCTTTGAGATTACCGCATCATGGGCCGTCAGCACCGAAAACCCGCAAAACCTGCACCAAGCCCAGAAAAACTCCGTCTCCAGTACCGTCCTTTTAGTTTGCCGCAAACGCGACCCCAACGCCGAACAAGCTTGGTGGGATGACTTGCGCCCCGAAGTCGCCAACCTCGTCGAACAACGCGCCCCGGAATTTGAAGCCAACGACATCACCGGAATAGACCTTTACCTCAGCGCCTTTGGCCCCGCCTTAAACGTTTTCAGCCGTTCCTACCCCATCCTCGACAGTAGCGGCGAAGAAGTCCGCCCCGAAGTCGCCTTCGCCGAAGCCCGAAAAGCCATAGCTTCCTACCGCTTCCGCAAACTCGCCCAAACCGACACCGCCGGGTTTGACCCCTTAACCCAATGGTATCTCCTCGCCTGGGATGCCTTCCGCGCCAGAGAGTTCCCCTTCGATGAAGCCAGACAACTCGCTTTAGCCATTGGCGGTTTCAACGTTTCCGACTTAGCCAAAACCTACAAACTTCTCGACTCCGCCAGCGGTACTTGCAAATTCCTCACCCCCCAACAACGCTTCAAAAAACGCGCCTTTTCCATCAACGAACAGGAATTTTCTGCCCGCTATTTAGTCGATGGACTCCATGCGATTATCGCCATTTATTTAGAAGAAGAAAGCATCCAACCCGTCCGCCGTTTTATGAAAGCTACCGGGTTAGTCAGCAACGATATGTTCATGCGAACAATTGAAGTCGCGCTGAAAGTAATTCCCCGAATTGGAGATGAAAAGAAACGCATCCCAGAAGAAAAAGCCTTGTTAGATTTGTGGTTAGCAATGGATGAAATTAAGGCGAAAGTTGTGGTGGAACAATTAGAGTTACCGTTGCAATACGGACAATTGAGTTTGGATTTAGATTTGGGTGACGGTTAACAGTTAACTATTAGACCTCTCCAAAAAAGATTGTAGAGACGTTGAATGCAACGTCTCTACAAAGGTTTCAGACAACGCAACTTTAATTTCTGGAGAGGTCTATTCAATATTTTCGGTATCATTGCTCTGTGAAGGTAAAAAATCAGCATTAAGTACTTCTTCCACAGTAAAGGGAGACTCAGGGGGAAATATTTCAATAGATAAACCTGTTTCAGCTGCGGCTAGTTTCCTAGCATTTTGATAAGATTCATTAAAAATCTCTTCAAAAAAACGATATAAACTCGGACTGGTTTTGAAAGCATCTCCCAGGCGTATACGATGTTCTATAATAGTGTAGACCCAACTATTTGTTCGCTTTTCCGGCTGATATTTATACTTGAGTAAGTGCATTAAAAGTACCCTTAAATTACTTTTTAAAGCATTTTTATCGCTTTTCCCCATACTTTCCAGTTCCTCTAGTAAGTTTTCTAAATCTATTTGGGCAAATTTTCCCTCTTTTAATAAATTGATATTTGTCTGTAACCACAGATAAAAATCCTGTTCGTAAAGGGATGTTATTGCAGTTGTTATCGATTGAATATTTGTCATTTTGTTTAACTTCCTTTTTCTTCTCTACATAAGTCTAACAAATTCCCTAATTTGTTGCTATTTTATGAGAAAATATTGGCTGAGTAGTGCGAGCATCTTGCTCGCTGAGGAAAAAAGAGACAGATATGCCAAACCTTTTTATTATCGGAGGTGCAAACGGTGCGGGTAAAACAACAGCAGCCATGCAACTATTACCCAACTTCTTAGACATTTTTGAATATGTCAACGCCGATGAAATTGCTAAAGGACTTTCCCCCTTTCACCCTGAATCAGTTGCCATACAAGCAGGACGTTTAATGTTACAACGCTTAGAAACACTATCAAATGCGGGTGCTGACTTCGCCTTTGAATCCACCTTATCGGCTCGGAATTATGCCCGATTTTTAACAACCTGTAAAAATAAAGGTTATGTAATTAATTTAATTTATTTCTGGCTGCAAAGCCCAGAATTAGCTATAGAACGGGTAAGAAGACGGGTTGAAAGCGGAGGTCATAACATTCCCGAAGAAACTATCCGCCGTCGCTATGAAAGAGGACGTATTAACCTGATTGAACTATATCTGCCTTTATGTGATAAATGGATTGTTTACGATAATTCTACTTCTATTCCAGAATTAGTAGCAGAATGTCCGCTTAATTCAAATCCAATAATTTATTACCCATCTATTTGGAATAAAATTAATGAGGATTAAACCATGAAAAAAGAAACCGAAAAACTATCAGAACAAATCGACGCAGGTATTAAACAGGCAATTGCCCAAGCTATTGAAAAGCACCGAAAGCTGGGCGAATCGATTACTATTTGGCAAGATGGAAAAATTGTCACTCTTACCGCAGAAAAAATTCCAACAAAAGAGGTTAGTTAATGGTTAACTGTTAACCGCTAACAAAAACTACTTTCATCAAATAAAATATGTCTTTATATTTACGGGAACGAACTTGGCGCATTAGTTATTCTAGCAATGAAAATAACCCCATTGCTGACTTTTATATTCCCGCCTTGGAATGTGCTATTCAATATGACCGCAAATCCGGCTTTTTCAGCAGTGCTATTCTCAGTAAAGTAGCGCGTGGCTTAGGTGCAATGCTGCATCAAGAAGGACGAATGCGACTAATCATGGGTTGCCAATTTAGCCCAGAAGATTTGCAAGCTATCCAACAAGGATACGAGTTAAGAGATGCCCTTCTTACCCGCCTCGACACCGACCTTAAACCACCCGAAAATTTCGCCCAACTGAAACATTTTGAAATCCTTAGTTGGCTAATTCAAAACGGCTACCTGGATATTAAAATTGCCATTCCCCTTAAGTTAAATGGAATTCCAGAAGATAGCCACGCCCAACTAGACCCTAATCACATTTTCCATGAAAAAGTTGGTATTTTTACTGATGTCAATGGCGACCAATTAGCCTTTAGCGGTTCCAATAATGAATCCCTCGGCGGTTGGGAAAAAAACGTTGAATCTTTCCATGTTTATTGTGCTTGGGAAGAGGGACGAGAACTAGAACGAGTTCAGGAAGAAATTTTTCGTTTTGAACAACTTTGGCACAATTTAGCCCCCAACGTGCAAGTTTTTGAAGTTCCAGAAGCAGTTCAGAAAAAGTTATTACGTTATACGCCAGCGACTAAACCAACCTGGGATAAACGAGTCGAATTTGATAACAGACCTCTATCCCAAAAACCAAGTATTAGAAAATTAGATAAACCAAACAATATTGTAATTGAAGAAATAAGTAAACCAGTTGTTACAACTCTTATAAATGAACAATGTCAGCAAGAAAAATCGGGATTTGAACAACTGATTAATTTATATCAACATCCAGGCTGCTTAGACTTCTGCCTCAAGTCAATTCCTATTTCTCCTTGGCCTCACCAAATTAAAATATTACGACGAGTTGCTCAAAAATTCCCTCACAGTTTTCTAATTGCCGATGAAGTTGGTTTAGGTAAAACCATTGAAACAGGTTTAATTTTGCGTTACTTACTCGTTTCCCAAAAAGTAAAGCGAGTTCTAATTTTAGCGCCTGCTAGCGTTCAACCCCAATGGCAAGAAGAACTGCGAGAGAAATTCAACCTGCACTTTTGGAGTTACAACCAAGGTATATTTAAAGACCCCTACGGTTTACCATTAACAAATAACAATCAATCAATAATAACTAATCCCTGGAATACAACTAACCTGATTCTCGCCTCCAGTCATTTAGTGCGGCGAACTGAACGAATGCAACAACTGCTGGATGCTAATCCTTGGGACTTAATCATTTTAGATGAAGCCCACCACGCCCGTCGCAAGAGTCCGCAAAATCGCGAAGAAACCCCGAATCGATTATTAGAATTAATGCAACAACTGAAAGAAAAAACTCGCAGTTTAATTCTTCTTTCAGCTACCCCAATGCAAATTGACCCTATTGAAGTTTTTGACTTACTTAACTTATTAGGAATGCAAGGACATTGGTCTTATGGCGATAATTTCTGCAATTATTTTGCCTCTTTAACTGCATCTCCCGACCACTACAGCTTGGAATTTTGGCAACAAATGTCTACCGATTACTTTCAACGCGGTGGTCAACCTTGTTCTAGATTACAAGGATATTTAGAAAAGAGCGATCGCCTCATAGCATACCGCATCCGAGATATTTGGCAAAAAGGTCAAAAACTCGTCAATCTCAAACAATATTTAGCTGATGATTCCTTCATCACTACCTCTCGCCAATATCTCACCGTTAATACTCCCCTCAAAGATATAATGTTTCGCCACACCCGCGACACTCTACGGCAATATTACCAGCGAGGACTTTTAGACCGCGACATCCCCCGGCGCGAAGTGCAGGACAATGCGATTACCTTGGAATGCGATCGCGAAATCCCTTTATACGTGGCTGTAAGCGATTACGTGCGTCATTTCTATCGTTTAGCTCAAAAACAGAATCGCAAAGCTTTAGGCTTTTTAATGACCTTATATCGCAAGCGTTTGACCAGTTCTTTTTACGCTATTAAAGAATCATTGCAACGACGACTCGATTCTCTGATAACTGGTATGGGTTCGAGTCTAACTCAAGATGATTTCAGCGATATTGATGATGCTGATGATGCTGTAATTGAAGGTTTAGAATCCTATATGGAACCTGTAGACCCGCAAGAAATCCAATATTTAGAGGACTTACTACGGCAATTTGAAACAACAGGTGAAGATACCAAACTTTCTCATTTTATTACTATTTCGCGTCGAGAATTGAGTCAACGGGAAAGTGCGATCGTTTTTACTCAATACACCGATACGATGGATTACTTGCGAGATGCTTTACTTAAATTGTATGGTTCTCAAGTTGCTTGCTATTCTGGCAGAGGTGGCGAACTTTTGGCAGATGGTAACTGGTGTTTAGTTGCTAAAGAGGAGATTAAGCGTCGATTTAGAGAAGGTGAAATCAAAATTCTTCTGTGTACAGAATCAGCTTCCGAAGGTTTGAATTTGCAAACTTGTGGCGTACTTATTAATTACGATATGCCTTGGAATCCGATGCGAGTAGAACAGCGGATTGGTAGGATCGATCGCATCGGACAAGTTTATCCAACTGTCAGAATTCACAACTTTTATTATGATGGTACAGTAGAAGCAAAAGTGTATCGGAAATTGCGCGATCGCATCAATGCTTTCCAAACCGTTGTTGGTAATTTACAACCGATTTTAGCTTCTGTACCAACCTTTATTGAACAAGCAGCAATGAGTGCAGATCCAGAAGAAGAAGGGGTATTGCTAGCTGAATTTGAACATATTTTAGATACTCCTCCTTTGCGTCCTGCTTTAGATGAAATGGTGGCGATGGATGTTGTCGCAGACTTGGCAGAAATTTGCACTTCAATTCCTGCGTCTCCTATTCTGCCAGAAGCGATCGAGCAATTATTTACCACTTCTACATTATTAAATGCTTGCGGTGTTAAATTTGAGCAGGCGGAGGAACGTACTTGGCAACTTTTTTATCAAGGTCGTAATTACTCTGTTACCTTTTATCCAGAGGTATTTGATGAGATGTCTTCAGTACGATTGATGAGTTTCGGCGACCCGCTGTTTGAGGATTTGTTGGCAGTGGCGATGGGATGATTGAAGTAATGCGAGGTAGTGCGATCGCTTAGATGCTGCTTTGATTATCCTTAGTATTAAGGAGTTAATTTTCCAAGGTAATTGCTCTCATCCAACCCAAAATATTTTCAATTAATTTGGGTTGGTTAGGTGAGAAAGTTTGAAGCGAGTGGTTTGTTTGCGTAGATATGAGCGCGATCGCTCCTTCAAATTTGCTCAAAGCGTTAAGAAATATTTCACTCATTCCTTGCCCCGGTTGAACCGTTAGGGTTTCGTAGAAGATTAAAATGAGGAACTTTTCGCTTTCCAGCATCAACAAATCCCAATAAGCTTGAAGTTCGGGCAGAGTTTTGGGTGTACCATCTGAGCATTTAGGACAGTCTTGTTTAACCATTTCGGTGTAAATTTTTGCAGATGGATTATTTGGATCAATAAATTTACTGGTGTCAATGCAAATTAGTTGAGTATTTTGGTTCAATATGGGTTCAGTTTGAATAGTTGCTCTGAGAATTTGAGGTAGATTTACTATAAGGTTTTGGGTGATGAAAAGGTTATGCGTGGTAGAGGTTTCTAAAATTTCTGGATGAGTAGTAAGTTGATTCTGCCAAGCTTTGTAGAAATCTAGATAGGGCCTATTTTGAGCGCAGTGCCACATAACTTCATAGCTCAAACTGAAACGTTCAAAATCCTTTTTATATATTTCATTATCTAGATTGTCTATCAATTTAAAAACAGTTTCTCCTCGGATATTTTTTGGCCTATATTTCCACCTAAACTCACGAGGAGATAGGTAAGTTCTTCTTTTTTTTGTATTTAAAAGTTTAATCAAAGTATTAATTACAATTTCATTGCTTGGATCAATTAACCTTAAACTAGAAGCAGCTCTGTACAGTAGCGATTCATTCTCTGTTGTATGAATTAAATTTACCAGTGCCGATATTGCTTTTTCATTACCTTCAGCAATAATTCCTAAATATTCAATTGCCTTGATCCTTATAAATACATCATTAGTCGTATGGATGATATCTACCAGCGCAGTTATTGCTTCTTCATTACCCCGATCAATATTATTCAATGTAAGAGCTAATATCATACGATTAAATGCGTCTTCTGAAGCGTGGATAGCTTTTATTAAATTTATAATCGCTTTTTCATTTCCTATATAAACTTCTCCAATATTATTAGCTGCTTCAACAAAAAGCTTCTTGTCTTTAGTAGTCTGAATTAAACAGAAAAAACTTGTAATAGCTGTTTCATTGTTAGGCTCTATTATTGCCAAAATCTTAGATGCTTCTATACAGATATATTCATCTTCATCTGTATGAATAAGCTTTATCAAAGCGGCGATCGCTTTTTCGTTGCCTATGCCAATTTCCCCTAAGCCGATAACTGCTAACTTACGTATAAATTTCTTTTGAGAAGACTGAATCAGCCACGCAAGCAAAGAAATAATTGTTTGATTATGCTTGCCAATTTTTCCTAAGTTTTTCGCAGCTTCAAGACGAACTTGTTCATCCTTAGCCATTTGCATTAGTTGAACCAATGTTACAATTGCCCTTGGATGGCATGGATTAATTTTTCCTAAGCTTTTTGCAGCTTGTACACGCATTTTTTCATCAATAGCTCTATATGTTAGTTGTACTAATGCTGCAATCATGGTTTTATTATCTGGAGCAATTTCTTCCAAGATTTCAATTGCTTGCATACGAGTAGATTCATCATTAGAAGACTGGATAAGTCTTTCCAGTTCTATAACTACCTTGTCACTTTGCTTACTCATCTGATGCAAACTACTGATACTAAATGGGATATCATCAATATAATCATCAATATAAATGTGTATAAATTCCACAAGCAACTCGATTACTTCTTCAATGCCTGTGCCAATTTCTCCCAAAATTCTAGCAGCGTCTATCATAATTTCTCGATTTCTAGTTTTTTGGATCAGTCTCCTTAGTGTGTCGATCAATATATGATTTTCAGGGTCAATTTGTGCCAAGGTTTCAGCCAATGTCAAACAGAACTCTTCATTTTTAGTTGTCTCGATAAGTTTTTTTAAGTTCGTAATTACTTGTTGACTACCCATGCCAATTTGTACCAAGGTTTGAGATACTTGCCAATAGATATCTACAGCTTCAGCAGTTTGGAGGAGTTCCAGTAACGCTGTGATTACTCTACTGCGATCTGTTTCTAACAGTGCTAGCTTTGCCCCCTCTTCAATTGGAAAAAGATATTCTATCCACTCTTGCTTCTCATCATCAAAATACCCAAAGCACCACCTAACAATATTGGATACAATTTCATCGGCAATACTACAGCCCTTAAACTCTGCAATTCCCGCGGCTGACAGAAAATAAGCTTGATATTGATAAAACGATTCACAGTCATCTTCAAAACTAACTAATGCTCTTATAAATGCTTCCTTTTGTTCTTTTTCTAAATCCTCACGCCCTAACCATAGTAAAATTACCTCTTTCCACTGCGGCTCAAAAATACGGTAAGTACCCCGTTCAGGATTTTCGGGAACGTGATTAAAAAGATAGAGCCAATCATTAATAGCTAACGCTGCAAAATATTCCTGAAAAGTAGGATGATAGAAAGCATAAACAGGTTCATCTGGGTTTTCTTTAGCCACTCCAACCCTATTCAACCACCCTAAATTAATTGCCAAATTCGATAGTGATTCATCATATTCACCAAGTACCGAGAAAACCAAGCTACGGGTAAGCCGAAATCGAGAAGAAGGTTGAGAAATTGCCTGTTTTGCCAATTCACCCAGCGCTTGGTTCAACTCCTGTCGCTGTTTGAAAGTTGTCGGAAAATATTCTTGTTTCCATTCATAGAATACCTCAACAAATCGCTGATATAGTCCAGCCTTAGTTGATGGTAACTTTCCTTGTCGCTTCTGCCAAAAATGACACAGCAATGTCAAACGTAGGGGATTTTTCACCAAATCCTGAATTCGTTCTTTCCCGGGTTTAGACAACTCCATTTGGAGTTGTTCGCCTAACTCTGAGCAACTAGCAAACCACCGACTGATAAACTCTCCCATCTGGACTTCAGAAAAATCTAAATTACGATATATATCAAAATTGTCCAGCGCATTTTTACCCGCATCCCACACATTTAGCCGACAAGTCAGTACCACCCGTGCCGATGCTAAAAAGCCCCGTAATTGGGAAGCGATCGCTCCCAACGGGTTAAGCACTCCCATCTCATCAATCCCATCCAACAGTAGCCAAACCCTCCTACTGTTGAACAGTTCCGCTAAAGCCTTCTTCATTTCTAAAGTGACTTCCACCTCACGGAAAGCGTTTTTAAGCCAATCATTCAACAAATAGTCTTCTAGCGATCGCTTGTCCAATTCGGCTAAAGACACCAAAATCGCTACCTCGTCTTCAGTGGAATCAAACACCCAATCTGCAATCTGCTGCAACAGCGTTGTTTTTCCTGCACCCGGTTCCCCAATGATAGCGAGACGCTTACCCTGACTTTTGGGACTGTCTCCTTTAGCTAAAACTTTCTCAAAAAACTCGTTATTTTCAAACTTGCGAGTTTCTTCGTATTCTGTTGGCTGGTATAACTTTGAGCCATCTTTAGGAGAGTCCTGGCGATCGCGTTTCGGCTGTCGTTTACGTTCCACTAAACCCAGTGGGACATAAACATCCTTGTATTGAAATCTTGTACCATCCCCAGTGGTCAGCGGATTCGTTGTTAATCGGCGTTTCTCGGCAATCAGTGCTTGACATATTTCTCGCTCGATAACCACTTTTGACGTGGATGCGGAAGAGGTGTCCTGTAATTCCAATTCATCAGCATCCACAACATCTGCCAGTTTCAAGCCCAAAGCTTGAGTAATCCATTCTGCAAAAGGGATATCAACAGCTTTCCCCCCGAAAAACCGCTTAACAGTTGCGTCCGAAACACCCGCTTTTTCAGCGAGACGTTCGTAAGTTAAACGCTTACCATCATCACAGCGTTGCGAAGCCCTTGTCTGTTTCAGTTTTTGGAGTCCTAACGAGTTAGCCTGAATGCTTCTAGATTGACTGGATCGCATCATGGGATATCTGATGAATTCGTGGCGGATATCACTAGCGTAACCGCCAATGAACTTAATCTGAAAGGTCAGATTGGTTCACTTTTTCTGACCCGATCTGCTCTGGAAACGCCTATCCCTTGGCTGCAAGATTGTCACTGTAGCTGATTTCGTGATAGGTAATCGCCATGAGTTCCCCTCTCGTCCTGCAACGCCCCACCTCAATCAAACCCAACCGCGTAGCCATCTTTATCGATGCTGCCAACCTCTTCTATGCTGCCGGACACTTGGGCATTCATATTGATTACCGAAAACTCAAAAGTTACCTTACAGGTCGTCATTGCCTCACGAATGCTTATTTTTACACTGGGGTTGATTCCGCCAACCTTCAACAGCAGAGTTTCTTGTCCTGCCTGCGTCACATCGGCTATCAAGTCATCGCCAAAGAATTGGTGAAACGGGCTGACGGTTCGGTGAAAGCCAATCTCGATGTCAAAATTGCTCTGGACATGACGAAACTAGCAAACAGTTACGACACCGCAATTTTGGTTAGCGGTGACGGTGACTTAGAGTGGGTGGTAGAGGAAGTGCAAGATCAGGGGAAACGGGTGGAGGTAATTGGTTTGGGTTCCATGACCAGTTTTGCTCTGCGTCAGGTGAGCGATCGCTACATTGACCTGGCCGACATTTGCAGTAAAATTTGTTCAGTTTAGTCATTCCTATGGCACATTGGAGATAGCTGACTTATCGGAGCTATCTCCAATGTGCTACGGTAATCTATTGAGGAAGCGAGTTTTTTCCACTGTTACCTTTTAGCCTAATGGAAAATTTTCCATTTATCAAAGATGGAAAATAACAAGCACTCACCTAAAGGTTATTTTCTTCGGATAACCAAAAAGTTTAGCGATCGCTATTGTGTCAAGCATATTTATCAAGCTAGCAAAGCTCTCAGGACGACCATCGTGGGGCGTTGCTGACAACATAATCAGCGCATCAGAACAAGTGGCGAGAGTTGTGTTCAAGATAAAAGGCGATAGCCTGAGTTCTGGTACTCTGCGTTTGGCGATCGTACAAGTAGACATCTAAATTCACTCAAATTACCAAGTCAGATTTTAGTTTAGGACTAGTAATTTTGTGGAATTTAACGGGAATCATAGAAGTAGAGGAGCAATCTCCATCCTTGTAGCTAATAAAACAGCGATATGATTGCTGCTCAAAAAGCTCTATTAACACATCTATGCAAGTCAACCCTAACGATTTCCTACCACAAAGACGACCATTGCCAATTATTGTACTGGCAGATGTCAGTACCAGTATGGAGGGCGAGAAGATTGATACCCTCAATACAGCACTGGCTGAAATGCACCAGAAATTCAAAGATTTACACGATACTCGTAGTCATCTGCACGCTAGCATCATTACATTCGCCAGTAACGCTCAGCTACTTCTCCCTTTAACTCCTGTAGAAGACGTTCATCTACCTACTTTAACTGCCAGCGGCACAACATCTATGGGAGCCGCCTTCAAAATTGCTCTTCAGCTACTGGAAGATGAGCAGCAGATGCCGAAACGTTCTTATCTGCCCAGTATAGTCCTAGTTAGTGATGGTCAGCCCAATGATGAATGGGAGGAACCGCTCCAAAATCTATTAGAATCCGATCGCGGAGGACGTGCCGTTCGTCTAGCTGTTGGTATTGGTGATGATTGCGACTTTGATGTACTTAAAACTTTCGTTAACCATCCAGAAATTCCAGTTGTGCGTGCGACAGAGGTGCTTAAGTTGATGGACTTCTTTCGCTTCGTCACTATGTCAGTGATGGCACGTTCAACAGCTAGAAATCCCAATTCTTCTGGCAATTTACCGCTTCACTTGCTTAATGATGACGATTTAGAATTTTAAGTGGAGGGGTAACAGTGGTCAAATTCTCTTTTCCAAAACCGGGTGAAATTGTTCGAGATCTCGAAGGGCGACGCTACAGGCTAATTGAGCAGTTAAATGAAGGTAGACAAGGAGCCGTATTTACTACTGAGGATGCCAGTATTCTAGTAAAAGTTTGCCGACCACCGCAATCTAGACATATTGATGAAACTCGCAAACAACTTCACCTGCTAACACGACGGAAGTTAGACATAGGTTCCTTAGTATTGCCTCGCGCTGTTTTAAATGAGCCACATTTAGGCTACGTAATGGATCGAGTTCAAGATTCTATCCCCCTATCTAACTTAGTTTATCCACATCCACGCGATCGCAACCCCAACTGGCACATCTTAACAGGTGGGTTACGTCGCCGTTTAAGAATTTGCGCCGAGTTAGCCAGAGCCTTTGAGCAAATTCACCGTAATGGTTTATGTTACGTGGATTTATCCTGGCAAAACGTCCTTGTTCCATCAGATCCAACAACGACATCTATTAAACTCATCGACCCTGATAACTTAATTATTCCGGGAACCTCCTTGGCGGAAGTTATAGGGACAGAACAGTTTATTGCTCCAGAACTTTTAAAAGAGTCTCGTTTTCCTAATCATGCCTCAGATCGCTGGTCTTTGGCAGTAGCAATTTTCTACCTGTTAGTGCTAAACCATCCATTTTTTAGCGATGAAGTAATAAACGGTGAGCCAGAACTTGAGGAAATTGCTCTGCGGGGTGAGCTTCCCTTTATTTATTCTAAAGATAATTATTCTAAATCCTCTAGTCCTGGTTTACTAAGGGGGAAGGTGTTAACTCCGAGACTGCAAAAACTTTGCATCCAGGCGTTTGAACCAGGTGTTCTAGACCCTTGGGCGCGACCTTCTCCCGAAGAATGGTTAAGTGCATTAGAAGAAGCTGCCGATCGAACAGCACTTTGCCCAAAATGTAATGCTACTTCCTATTTACCAGATATCCGGGGAGCTTCACTTGTTTGTGATTGGTGTGGTGAAAAAAGCGATCGCCCTATCGAACTTGGCTTCTTTGATTCAGATCCGTCTATTGATGACTTGGATGAAGATGAAATAAGGGAACTTAAAAGAGTCAAAAAACCGCATCGCTTTGTATTAGATAAAGGGCAGAGAATGCTTCCTCAACGCTTAGTAAATGGTGATATCGAAGCTACGGGCTATGTTGCACAGTTTGGATTCAAACTCAATAGTAGCGGCGATAAAATTTATGGGCTTAAGAACCTGAGCAAAGATGTTTGGAAGACTAATAATGATAGAGAACGCCCAGAAACTTACACTAAAGGTGAAACTGTGTGTCTATTCGATCAAATGGTAATTTACTTCTCTTCAGGTGTTAGAGCAAAAGTGCGAAATCCGTTTAGGAGAGGTAAACTATGAAATTATTCGACCTGAAATTCGGCAAACTGGTAAGTGGGCGTTTTTTAGCACGACGAATTGTTGGTAGTTTTAAGCTAGGGGATGAAAAAAACTGGGAGAAACGATGGGAAGATAAAATTGTTGAATTACAGCGAATAGACGAAGATACTCTATGTTTTCAAATTGCTAACGGTAGTGACTCGGAAACAATCGTTGAACTTGAACCAAATTCGACCGATGCTAAAATACTGCTTTCAGAACTCCAATCAGGACATACTCTGATTGTCGGCTGCATTATGAAAGCAACAGACAAGCACATTGAAATTGAAGGGCGTTCCTTTAATGTACCTAACTCTGAGATTCCAGTTCAGTTAGAAGTTGCTCTCACTGATGAATTTATTGAAACAGTTGTAATGCGTAATTGGCGTAATGTGAAGAATTTTCACGATAGCAAGCGCCGCTTAGAAGAAGAATTCATTCTTGATAAATTAGGCTATTGGTTTGTAACATCAGGTGCCAAAGATCCAGAGTTTCAAAAAGGTTTTTCTGTATTAGGGAAATCTTGGTCGCTCAATTTAGCTCCTCAAGAAGATGGGCAGATTGTAGCCAAAGCAATGAAACGTCAAGGGCGTAACTTGAGCGATCGCGCTATTTATTTAATGCGCCAACCGTTAGAATTTTGTGACAAAACTGTTGCTAGCACAATGCTCTCGGCAGCTATCTCTGCTTTGAGTAAAGTTGTTCAGGAGAATGATAGTTGGATAGCCAGTTGGAAGCGGTATAATACTGAAGAAAATCGCATTTTAGAAGAGCGTTTTGGCCTGTTGTCTCCTTTAGCATACCAAGGCAGAGCAACTTTTATAGGTGACGATAGCAGTAGAAATTTACTAACTTTTGACTTAGAACGCTCTACGAACATAACGCCTTGGCTCAAACATATTTCAGGCGACGGGCTTCCTGTAACCATACAAGATAACGCAAGTATGCCTGAAGCATTATTAATAGGGTATGACCATAAAACTCATCGCCTTACTTTGGTTTGGGAAGGCGAACAAGAACCCCCCAAAACTGGAGAAATGTCTCCCTCGATGGCTCTTGAACAATCTCGAATTCAGAAGCGTGAAAAAGCACTAACTACTTTAGAAACAGCACGCTCTGGTCTTCCTTATTTAGGTCTAATTCTGGAAGGTAAATCATTTAATAGAGCAATTCCTCGTCAGAAAAAGCAACTAACTAAAGCTGCACGCAAAATTTTTGGTGAAACTGGGCCAACACCTGCTCAGGAAAAAGCATTAAGAATTGCACTGAGTACACCAGATATTGCACTGATTCAAGGGCCACCTGGAACCGGAAAAACAAGAGTTATTCAGGCATTACTGACGATGCTCAATGAAGGACGAGATCCCAGTGATGTGCTGGAAACAGTTTTAGTGACGAGTCTCCAGCATGAAGCAGTAGATAATGCGATCGCTAGCATGAGTATTGCTGGACTTCCAGTAGACAGACTAGGGGGCAAAAAAGGGGAAGACCGAGGCTCTGAAATGATTCAAGCTTGGAGAAATCAAGTTATCCAAAAAGTTCGTTCTCACCTTTCAACCGAACCATCTCCAACCCGGGTATTGATTGATCGACTTAAAGGCTACCTCTCCCATTGGCGCACCTCAGCAGGAGGACGTGAAGGAACCCGTGAAATTCTTTTAGCTTTTCGCAATGCAGCAGAACGCTTTTTATCAGTTCAGCGAATTTCTGAACTCGATCGCCTTGCGAGTACTGCCCCAGTCATTCAAAAACAAAGTCAGCCAGTAATTGAAGATCCTGATGATAGAGATGAACTAGAGCAACGACTCAATCAGCAATGTACCACAGAAGAAAGTTTTAAAGACGATGGAAATCGGCAAGCTCGACGACTGCGACGTTTCTTAGAGCCTTATTTGGATAACCTTTCACCGGATATTATTGAAGCGGTAGAAGTGGCAGTATCTTGGAACGCAAAAAATACAACTTATTCGGAACCTTGGTTATCTTTACAGAGTGCCTGCATCGGCATTCGCCAACAATTGCTGGAAATTCCTGTCACCCAAGCCATTGCTGAACAGGATATTTCTGACGTGGAAATAGAACAATGCCTCCTAGCAGCTATTGAGGAAATTGAGGCAGTTCGCGCCCAAAGCGAAGAAGGGATACAAGAAGCACTCGAACTATTTGTGCGAGATTTAGAGGAAGATCCAAATAACGTTAGGGAAGTTATTCGGAAATATGCTCCCATCCAAGCAACCAGTTGCGGACAAGCCGACTCAAAGTGGTTAGGAATGGATAATCGAACTTT
The DNA here is from genome assembly GCF_041929345.1 of Floridaenema aerugineum BLCC-F46. Classification (NCBI taxonomy): domain Bacteria; kingdom Bacillati; phylum Cyanobacteriota; class Cyanophyceae; order Aerosakkonematales; family Aerosakkonemataceae; genus Floridanema; species Floridanema aerugineum. The sequence goes on along the minus strand of NZ_JBHFNQ010000167.1, from coordinate 33,844 downwards.
CACTTTGGTTGTAGTAGATGAAGCAGCAAGAGCAAATCCCCTAGATTTACTCATACCAATGGTCAAAGGACGACGAATTATCCTAGTTGGCGATCACAAACAACTTCCCCATGTGCTGGAGCGAGAAATTGAACAGAGTTTAGCTAAAGAAGGCGATGAAAAGCTACGGGAAGTTTATGGAAAGAGTTTGTTTGAAAGACTCTGGGCATCTCTTCCTCAACAAACAGCAATAGATGGAATTGAGAGGACGGCTCAATTGACAGATCAGTTTCGGATGCACCCCACGATTGGGAAATTTGTTAGCGATCGCTTTTATACAGAAAGCCCCCTTAATTCAACCTTCGTCAAACCAGAAGCACGACCGAATTACACAGGTGCTTACAATCAAAAACCTGTTGTTTGGTTAGATGTTCCAGCTAATGAAGGAGGTGAAAATCGGGCTGGAAAATCTAGTTGGGAAAGACCTGCTGAAGTTAGCCGGATTATGGCTGAACTTCGCCTTATTTTACCTCGAATTGAAGAAAAATATCCTGACTTCGATCCAAGTCAACCCGCTGGAATGGTGGGAGTAATTGCATTTTACTCCGCTCAAGAAGAAGCACTCAAAGAGGCGATCGACGATCGGCGTAACGGTTTACCTGACCATTTAAAACAACGAGTGCGAGTTGGAACTGTCGATGCTTTTCAAGGACGCGAGTATGATGTCGTATATCTCTCCACAGTTCGTAGTAATCAGAACGAATCTGTTGAACAGCGCCTTGGCTTTACCGCATTACCCAATCGGCTTTGTGTTGCATTTAGTCGCGCTCGATGTGTCTTGATTGGAGTAGGAGATGCCACTTGTATTGCTGGGATGCGTCCTGATGGTAAACCTTGGTCTGAGCCACTAAAAGCTTTTATCGATCTCTGTAGGAGTGAGGAAGGGTATGCAGATATCTGAACGCGAAGATAACAATATGTCCCTTGAATTTGGCGACGATGAGTTACTTTTTGAGGATGAATTCATCCCCGATAATCTCATACCTTTACCTAGCAGCCCTCTATTCGGTGGAGAATCTAACGCTAGGCTAGAGCAAGGTGCGGGAATTCTCAGGTTCACTCAGCAAGAAGAAGCTCAGAATCAGAATCGAAAGACTATTTTTATTTTATGGCCTGTTTATGGATGGAGAATCGCGGCTCCTCAAATAATAACTAGGCAGCTAGATTTCCTACAACTGACTTCCCTACGTTTAGCTCGTGCTGGAGTTATACGCCATCAAGACCAAGCTGAATTAATGGGACAGCACAAAGATTGTCTCTGGAATGTGATGATGCAGTTAAAGGAGCAAAATTATCTTGATAGCAACGGTCGTCTGACAGAAACAGGCAAGAAAATTCTCAGCCAGGAAGGTGAAGCAGAAGAGGAAAGAACAAACTACGGTTGGATTTTTCAAGAAGCAACAGCCGGAGAATTACTTCCATATTTTTATACAGAAAATCTCCGTTTCGCTGACCCCCAACGCTCAGATATTACTGAAGCTTTTCAACTTCCTTGGATACGACAAAAGTCACCCTCTCCTAATGCTTCTAAGGTTATATCGGCAATAGAAACTTATCGTCGTTTGCTCAAACGAATTCAGATTGCTCAATCAACTAACGACCCGGATAATACCCAAGCCGATATCTGCGAATTTACTGATATTAGTGAACTAGATAATCTAGTACCTAATAAGAAGGACAAAGAAGCGGAACAATTAGAAAAATTTCGAGTGCGTATTCTGAGCCAGCGATCGCAACGTTTTTACTTGTTAGTTTCCTGTACAATTGAAGGCTCTTATGATGGTTTGTTCTCTCTCCGTTGTCCCTTTGGACTTCCCGATGGTTTTCGTTGGGTGCGTTTGCTAAACTTCGCCGCATCTCAATGTGAAGAGGGTAAGAAACTTGTAGAACATTTACAATCTTATAGCCGTGAAATCTGGAAGCTTAAGCAACCTCCCCATCTTGAGCCTGTTACTGTAGCACGCCAAGTTTACAATAAAGTAGCTTTGGAAATTGGACAACCTCCCAATCGTTTATGGCAGCGAGTTTGGGAAGAAATCGAACGGGTAGAACAGTCGCGATTGCTTTTGGAACGTGGATTTGATGAGGTAGATACCACCATTACGCGAATCCAAAGAGTTTTAGAACAGTTGATGATATCTTTACTACAAGTTGATTCAATTCCTAATAATATTTGGGAAGCCTATAAACGGGGGGATACTTTAAAACAATGTCTGAGAGATACAGTTCAAGCTTGTGGAATAAACGAGATTCCCGAGCGAATTTTGTGTACCAAACTAGGGGCGATTCGTAATGTTATTAATGGCGGTAAAGATTCCTTACGTCCTTATGTGGCTACATTTTTGTTGTCAGCCAGCCGAAAATCTAGCTTACATAGACGAATTCTTGAATATCTACTAGCAGAAAATCCTACTTTTTTGTTAGATGCAGATCGAATTGCTCAAAATCGCAACCAGTTCGGCGCTCATGCAGGCGGAAGCCACAACGAGCCAATCATTTTGGTTGAGGATTTAGTCGAAAAGATGTATCAAATTGTCCGTTTAGTTCTTCAAGCGTGGCGCTTGACAATCAGCTAATTATACTAAGAGGTAGAAATGGCTAGAAAAAATAAATTTTCAACTCGCGTTAACCAACCTTTGCAACCATCTGCTAAGGTTCCTGAAACTCCTATAAAAACTGATGGTACTGTTTCGACGACTCAAAATTCATCGGCTATTATTCCTCAGTCTCAAGAAATACAAAAACTTCAAGAGAAAATTAACGAACTGGGATTTCAATTAGAGGTACAAAAGGAAGAATCTAAAGCCAAAGAAGCTGAAATTATCAAAAGAGAACAGGAATTAGCAGTTAAGGAAGCTCAAGCTATTAATGGATTTAAAGACTTAGAAGCATCTGCTCGCCAGGAATGGGCTATTCAAAAAGAACGGGAAATAGAAGCAGAGCGAGAACGGATTGTTAAAACTGCTGAACAGGAAGCAGAAAAAATTCTCAATACTGCAAATACACAAGCAGAACGAATAGTCAAGGACGCTCAAAAGTTTGAGGCTAATGCTCAGAACAAAGCTGATAAGATTATTGAAGAAGCACAAAATTTGGCAAACGAACATCGCCAAAGAGCCAGAGAACAAACCATTCAAGAAATCCAAAACCGAGAATCTGAATTAGAATTACGTCGTAAAGAATTTGATGCTAAACAGCAATCAATTGAAGCAAAAGAAGAGAATATTCGCAAGTTAAAAAGAGACCTTGAACGCAAAGAAGAAGACCTTGAAGATGAAAATAACTGGCTTACCGAACAAAAGAAAAAGCTGCAACAAAAGGAGCGATCGCTAGCGGAACGTGAAAGTAATTACTCAGAAGAAGCAGTCAATCATTTAATAGCAGAAAAGACAGGAATTCAGCAACAGCTTGATGTTATCCAAGAAGAAAATTATCGGCTTAGAAAAGAACTAGACCAAAGTAAAACTATTCTTCAAGCTGCACCCGGTTCACCAGAAAGGCTATCCCAAGAGAATGCCCGACTAGAGACTAAGCTTCAAGAATATGAACAAATTCTTGACCAATATCCTTCAGAAGCAGAACTTGCTGAATTGCGCCGTCGTGCTGAAGCGGCAATTGATTTCGAGGCAATGTATCGGGATTTACAAGCTAGGGTTGATGATTTAGAACGCATCCGCCGCCTGCAACAAATAGAAAGAGTAGAAACTGAATCCCTTCGTAAAGAAAGAGATACGCTCAAGTTGCTCAATGAATATCTTAAAGAACAAATAGAAGACTTAGAGCGGATGCTGGGAAATCTTAAAGATAAGAAAATTCAAGCATTTGGTAACTTTGCTGAAATGGATAGTAAGACTGATAATGCTACTGACAACATTAATAGGGTCACTGTTAATAAGTTTAATGATTTGGCTCGTCAAACTCGTGCTTGGATGGCGAATTTACCAACTCGCGAAGAACTAGAAAAGGGAAAAGCCGAAAGTACGCTATTTGCTCATTATTATGATCAGCATACAATTCAAGCTTTTATTGCTTCAATGGTATCTTCTCGATTAATTATTATTCAAGGTGTGAGCGGTACGGGTAAAACTAGCTTACCAGAATATTTTTCTTATGCAGTGGGCGGGAAATTTGCCAGAATTGAAGTGCAGTCTAGTTGGCGAGATAAACTTGATTTAGTAGGGTCTTACAACTCTTTCTTTCGCATTTTTAATGAGTCTCCTTTTTCGAGAGCGCTCTATGAAGCTGGAACAGAACGTTACCGAAATTATCCCTATTTCATTGTATTAGATGAAATGAATTTATCGCGGGTGGAATACTATTTTGCCGATTTTCTTTCGATTATGGAAGGTCGCTTAGAAGATAGAGAAGTTGAACTGTTGAATCACGATCCTACAAGTGGTCAGCTTCCTAAAGGACTTAAATTGAAAAATGGGGCTGTGAAACTACCAATTCCAGATAATGTTTGGTTCATTGGTACTGCGAATACAGATGAATCAACTTATGAAATTACTCGCAAGGTATATGACCGCGCTCAAGTTCTGCAAATAGATGAACCATTTCAACAAGAGAACTTACGCCCTACAGAAGCAGCTAATCTGAGTATTTTAGACTTTTACAACGCTAAACAGAAAGCGATCGAAAGTTTTCCCAATACAGATGGAGAAGCCGCTAAAGGTTGTATTGAGGAAATTGGTTTAGCACTGCATGAATATTTCCAAGTAGGCTACGGACAGCGTTTACTCGATCAACTGTTTATCTTTCTTCCTACATATCGAGCAACAGGGGGTTCGTTAGGCAAAGGGTTAGACCACTTTATAGCTAGAAAGTTACTTTGGCAAATTCAAAATAGAACCGATCCAAATGTGCGTTCTGGGTTGCAAGAAGTAAAAGATACAATTGAACAGAGTTTTGCTAAGACCCGTCTGGGAAATGCTTCGATATCTCTGAAGTTGCTAGACGGCGAGATTAATAAATTTAAACGGTAGACTATGGTGACTGTTTCCTTACTTAATCGTTGGACTGGGAAGTTAGAAGATGTTCAATCTGGAGAATGTTATCATTTAGATAGCATTGATGACTACCGGATACGCATTGCCTTCACTTCTGAAGACGGCGAAATTGAATTTGTACTCAACGACAAGGCTCTGACTCGACAGCAAGAAATTCCTCTCGACTTGCCTATTTTAGTTGATGCCGAGGGATACTGCTCTGTGCGGATTTCCCAAACCGGAGGAATGGTTATTGGGCGGTATAAGTTCAAGGTACCATTACGGACGTTGCTTGATGAGGCGATGGTAACTGCTTTGCATTTATTTGCAGATAGAGCTAGAGAACTTTCACCTAGCTTATCAAAAGAAGAATTAGAGCGTCTGCCGTTTTTTTCTCCCGGTACTATTCGCAGTTCCCTAATGGATGAAGAAGTGTTGAAACTTGACGAGGCGATCGCACAAACTCTACCCTCTTTAATCAGAATATGTAATAAACCTAAACGTACCCTAATGGTCGAGCGTCGAATTATGCCGATAGACCGTGCTAGACGTATTCCACCAGACGCGATCGATCATCTAGCATCTCGACCGGAATTATGGCAATCTCGCACTGCGACTCGGATTACTCCTGCTCGAATCAGAAGTGAAGTACCCGAAGAAACCCTAGACTTATATGAGAACCGCGTGGTTTCCACGCTAATCAGACGGTTACTACGGTGGTTAGAGCAGCGACTTCGGGAAATAGATCGGGCTTACTATCAAACTGAGACGTTACATGAAAATCTATTTGCTAATTATCAGTACAATCAGTTCCGAGAACAGAGACTCAGATTGCTTTGGGAAAATTTGGATACGGTACATGAACAAGACTATTTGCAACAATACGAGAAATCCAGAGAACTAAAAGACAAGATTAGCCTTTTATACGCTGAGATCAGTAGTTGTTTAGACTCTGTTCTTTATAAAAACTTATCTGGTAAGCCGGATGTGGTATCACCACTAAAGCCGACCAACATTTTGAGGATGGATGCTGACTATCGACGCATTAGCCAGTTGTGGGAAATACTCGACAACTTTCAACGCTCTCCTAACTTAGCAGAGGAAAGTAAGAATCAGCGCGACATCCAGTTAGATTATGCCAATTATATCTATGGCTGTGTACTGTTAGCTCTGCGTTGGATTGGCTTTGATAGTGCAAAAGCTGAATCTGAGAACTTTCCACAAGAATTAGATTTTGCTCGGGCGCTACAGTGGGAGGGGTGGACTGTAGTAGTACAGCCGCCCGATCGCAAAACGTTTAATATTAATATCGAGTTCAGTTGGCAGTCTGTTAACAGTAAGCCTGTTAGTAGTAAACGCTCGACATCATCTCATCCAACTCGGACTCGACTGATAGTAGTTCCAGTGGCGCGATCGCTCTTTGGCAATCAAGATGAAGTCAAAAAGACTTTAGATACTCTTTATCAGGCTGGGATTAATCAAGCAAGCAAAACCAATCAAGTTCCCAAGCAGCGAAACTTCAATAACGATCGGATGCAGATTTCCGTGTTGCTGGTACACCCAAGCGATCCGCGAGATAGGGAAATGAGCGAGAATGTAGCATCAGAGTCAATTCAGCGAATGTTGAACATTGGTGAAAACTTTATGAGTCCAGAGGATTATAAGTCCTTTGTTTTCACTTCAGGTCGTGTTGGTATGATGCCTGCTAGTCCTTTGGATTTAAGTACATTGGAGCGATTTCAAAGGTTTTTCCGTTTTCATACATTGGGCATAGATTTGCTGTCTGGTATTCATCCTTCTTTATGTCCAGTATGTGGTTATGACCTCAGTAGTGTACGAGGGCAATTTCAGCATAATGAAGGCAAATGCCCTAACTGCGAAGCTAAGTGGAGCTGGCGAATCTGTAGTAATTGTGGTGGTAAAGTTCCAAAGCTTGAACCGTTAAAAATGAAGCCGCTAACCCCAACAAAGGGAATGCTTCCCTACGCTGTTCATGCGATGGCACGGGAACAATTGTTAGGACGAGATCAGCTTTCGGCTTTATGCGAGTCCAATGAAGTGCCAGAATCGGGGCGCATTAGGGAGATTTGTCCCCATTGTGGAACTTGCCCAGGACGGGGTGAGACGGTAAAAAATTGCCCTAGATGTGGTAACGGTTGTTTTGGACAGGGATAAAATTTAACAGATTTTTTATAGATTCTGTCGATCAACTCTACTGTTTAGGAATTACCCAAAGAGGTTATCCCCGCTATCCACTTTATGTTAAAAGCAATACAAAGCCTGTCTATTACCAAACAGCAAGGGAGGTAAGCTGATACGCATTTAAATTGGGAGTTTTGAAGCCTAGACCTCTTGCTGCAAGGGTTTCAGATAAAAAATTTAACGCTCCTTCTCGAATCACAACAGAAGTGGTTTTTTGGTTCATTGGGTCGAAAAAGCCACCGTTGATAGCTGCAAATGTTTGGTGTTTTGCTGCTATATTTTCTACAGGTTCAAGTGTTGGCGAAACTACAGGTTTTACAGAAAAACGGCTGGTTTTCGGAATCAGTAGTGTATGCACTACGCTTTGTGGCAAAGTGTAAGATTTATACTCAATTTCTGGCTTAAGTGGTACTTCAACTGCCTGATAGGAAGCTTTTGTCGCTCGATTCTGAACATTAGAAAATAACACCACTGCCACAGTAATCGAACTTACGATTATCCAAAACAGTAACCAGACTTTTTTCATTGATTTTAACTCTTTACAAAGCGCCCACTCTCCTAAATCAATCTACTGAAATTGGGTTATGTCAAGCTCCGAGTGAGGACGAGTATTTTTGACCTTTAACTCAGATATTTGAACGGATAAAATTTGCAGACTTCCTTGAGCACAGATTAATCGCAAACCATCAATTTTCTTAAGCGGGATGCGATGCCGATATTTACACAGAAAGATGCCATTCAAATCAACCACAAATTCGGTTTCTTGAACCGTGATTGTTAATGTAAACTGATGACCTAACCTCATCTCCTGTGGTAAAGAAAGTCTCTCCTCCACACCCCAATGTCCAATATGGGTGTTTTGTACAATTTGCCCTTCAGATAAGCGAGGATTGAAGTGATAGGCGAAGTTTTGTCCTGCCATCAGGTTGAAGGAGAAGGAGGGACTCTGGGAGATAGCAACAATTTTCACCGTGACACCAAAACCTAGTTGTATAGCCTGCCACCACACCTCTTGGTCAGCTTGAAGGGTGCTTGGTATGATTGGAGTTGTCTGGTGAGCTATTTCTTCACGGGAACGTTCTTCTGTGATTTGGGTCGGGAGAGATGAGCTAGAAGGACGCACTCTCACATAACCTTTTTTTAGCTTCTCATTGATTTTCTTGTGAGCTTCTGCTTGGGCTTTTTGGAGATTGCTGTAGGTGCTGCGATTGGTTTGTCCTGTCGTACCAATGCGTCCATAGCGAATTATGACATCAAAGGCGTTAACCGTGACTTCATAGAATTTGTGGGAATGGTCGTCGGAAAGTTCCAAGTAAGCTGTATTAGCCTCTGTGGAAGGATTAGCAGAGAGGGACGCTTGGGAGCGTGTCCCAATTTCAACAACTGCGCTCCCACTCATGAATAAACTGCCATCCTCTTGTACAAGCAGGGTTTCCGTGAAGGGATCGGTTATCCAATCGAGCAAAACTGACCGACCATCAGGTAAGATAGTGTACCGACCTCGACGCTCGGTGCTTAACAATCGATAAGAGCCATCTGATTCAAATAAATAACAGTATTTGTCCTTGTGCAGCCAGATTGAGCGGATCAGTTTCTCTCGAAGATTATTTTCTGGCTCTGTTGTGATTGGAGGTGAGGAATTTTTAGGCATAGACTACTTGCAGCTTCGGTTGATGATAATTATCGTCGGCGTTTTGGCAAAAAGAGGATTTTGTATCACCCATTACATTTTATTGGCCTTTACAGAGCGATCGCTTTATCTAATAAGTCAGTTTCCATCATTTTTGATTACTGTTTTTCAAAGCTGGGACAAGTCAACTAAAATTATCATCTCTTGAAGAGGAGCAAATGTCACAATCAGCAGCACGTTCTAATAGCATCCTCCAACCTGCACAAGCAAAACGCGCTAACCAATACATCCAAAAAGTTTTGGGAACTAACCAGGTTATTGGTAAATGTCCAACCGGGGCATAAGTCGTAAAATTAATTTGATTGTAATTTATCCATTTTTCACCATTATACCAACCGACTCTTTGGGCTAATTTGGTATAATCTTTGTCAACTTCTTCATAAATTTTCTTAATTACACTAAAGCCGAAACGTCCTTGACTGTAATGAACCCAAAGTCGATCGATAGTATGCCAGTTCACTACAAGGAAATTTTTGCAGATCATCTTGAGTCAGTAAACAATCTTTCCGTTGATTAGCCCCGGCAATAGATAACATTAGTCTTCTAGTTTCTTGATCGGCATCAAGCCACTTTTGGCTTCTCAATAAATCGCACAATTTTGTATAGTCAACACTTATATTTGCTGATAATTCCATATTTTGAAAATTTTGCCAGAGTTTTTCAGTCAGCGGACATAAATAAGTAATCGCCATCTACCTACCTAGACTATAGTTATCCATGACGTTTTTACCAACCATCGTAATCAGTCGCATCAATTCTTTCACCCGTTTCTGTATCCTCAACTTTGACAGTTAACCCGGTCGCCCCCATACTTACTTGACCAAAATTGTAATTGCAGCGTTCGGAGTAGCGGACAATCAGTGCAGCGAGGTTTGAGAGCGGTACAGACCAACGCGCCGAAATCAAGTAGAGTTAAATTCCATCGGCTGACATCGGTTTGAAGTGCTACCAATGGAGCCTGGAAACAAATGGTGATGGTGAAATGTCAAGATAACTGAACTCTAGATTAACCAGGCTCTACTAGCCATTAAACATTGAATAATGAAGTTTTATTACCTGAAATCTCAAAATATTTTCCTATTTGTACTATTTACATTGGTTTGTACGATCGCAATCGCCCCCCGTTCAATTTCAACCCAATTATCCGCCCTGTCTGCCAAAGTCACCAAATCACCATTGATGATAGCGGCTTCCCCTTATCCGCGTCGTTCATTTACATTGCGAGATCAGGTTGCGCCAGGGAGTTCCTTCGATCGGTTTCGACAACGATTGAAGCAGGCTATTCAACAGCGGGATGCCAAATTTATTCGAGCGATCGCAGACCCCCAAATCAAAATTACTTTTGGGCCACCGATCAAGTTTAGTACCTTGGGATTCGATAATCCAAATTCTCTGGTTTGGAAGCGATTAGAGCGGATTCTTAGCACTGGCTGCACTCCTTACGAAGCTCCAGCAGGTGTTGAGATCGATGCTTACCAGTGTCCTCATGTGTCTCAAGCGGCAATGGGAGATCCCTTCAGTGACATTTACATCATCGGTGAAGCGGTGAATGTGAGGAGTCAACCGCAATCGAATAGTCGTGCGATCGGCGTTTTAAATAATGAAATTCTCAAATTCGACTCTGCCGGATTTGAGCGATTCACCAAACAGCAGCGCGATTTAGCGCAAACGTTGGACGGTTGGATGCCCGTCATCATCCCTACAGGTGAGCGTGGTTATGTTTCTAGCCGTTATGCTTTCTTTGCAGCAGGTTATCGTGCCCGTTTTGAAAATAAAAAAGGGCAATGGAAGATGACTGTTTTTATTACTGGAGATTAGGGAGGCAGAGCAGCAAAATTGCTCAAACAGTATGGTCTTTCCAATCACAAAAAAATAGTCCCAGTGAACTGCTGGTTAATAATCTTTTGGATAAGGCACAAAGATAGAATTTTTGTTGCTTATTGCAATATGTGTAGTGTTTCTAGCGTTTGTTTGGTTCAATATTTGTAGTTATAACTCTATTAAAATCATTATTATTATCTCATCCGCATGGAATACTCGTAACCTGTGACAAAATCAATCAAATTTTATGGCTAATCTACAGCATTTTGCCAATAATTGTAAGTTTCAGTTCCTATTTTTGGGCTTGATTGAGCATAGATTTGCGATAAACAGTTAAAGAAAGCAATTGCATAATTTGATAAACCCAGAATCCTTAAACTCGTCAAGATTCTAGTAATGCGAAGGTAATTATGATTTCTGGGATTAATCCATTTTTCCTTTCTTTGGTCATACTCTTCTGACTTGCTAACCTCAATTGACGGACTATCCCATTTACTGCATTGCAATCCATAAAACTTTAACATAACACTGAAAGATTTAAATAACCGTAACCTTAAACCTTTGTCGTTGTTAAACGCTGCTATTACTTCTTCAGTCAAAACAGGTGCATTACGGTTAAAGTTACTTCTTTCTGTCAATGGGAAAAGCCACTGAATGTAATCATGAGTAGACTCAAGTTTTCCATAGTCCCACAACCAAATCTCTTCTATCATCCGCCCTCTGGAGTCCGGTTGCTGACCCAAGTAAAAGGCTAAAATATCTCCGCTCGGTTGATTAATTAATTCATTAAGGAAAGTCACAGTTAATCCTATTTGGTAATGTTCTAGAGCAATTGACAAGCGATGATAGCCAGGTTGCTTGAATGCTAAATCTATTCTCCAAGTTCCTGAAGAAGTGACGGTTGGCCCAGTAATCGTTAACTGGTTATCTATGGTTAAAATTAAGTTTTTACCTACATCCTCTGAAGGGGCGATACCACTGACAAAAAAACTTTTCTCTACTTGCACTACGTCAGGAGGAGGTTGAGTAATTTTCAGCATAAAAAATAATTTTATTGTTGTTGGATGAACACTTTAAAGTTTAAATCGTGATTTACTTTTCTAGCGATAGTTGGTAGCCTTTGCCAGCGTACTTTCAACCCAATCGTCCTGCCAATAGAGTGTAGCGTTCTTTATCTTTAACCTGCCGCACTGCTAATCCAATTGCTTTGGGTACTCCCACAATCACAGCTAATTGTTTGGCACGAGTCAGCGCAGTGTAGAATAGATTACGAGAAAGCATCAGGAAGTGAGTCATGTACAAAGGCACGATGACCACCGGATATTCGGACCCTTGGCTCTTGTGGATACTGATGCTCCATGCCAACGCAATTTCGTTAAGGTCAGCCCAATCATAACTAACAAGGCGCTGGTCAAATTGAATGGTGGCTTCTTGCTCCTCAGAATCAATTGCTACGATGGTAACGAGGTCACGTTCCCCCGGTACTTTGAGTCGTGCTACTGAATAACCAGATTCCGGCGAGGCAAAGGTAAGACGTTCCACAACACCTTGGATTTGTTCAGTGTGGTTCTGAGTTGTGGATTGTGTTTGAATGTTCGCACTAGACACTAGTTTTTGTTATTTTTCCTTTGCTTGATTGTCAGTAAATAATAAACTATGAAACCACATAATTGCTGACTTTATTATACAATTAGACTGAGGAAATATCTAGACTAAAAGTATTAAGATTACCTCATGGTATTAACTATCAACAGGTGAAGTTATGAAATGTCGATGGTTGATTTTACTATTAGCAGCGACTTGTGGTTTAAGTGCTGGAAATGTCTTGGCTCAAACATAACCAATCCCAACAATTATCTTCTGAATCAATAGAATGCCAAAATTCAAACAAATGGTGTTCCCCAAACGTCCCAATTTTGTTTATTAAACGGCGACCTCCACTTAGCAATTAGTGCTGATTCTAGTTGTTGTCTGGGTTTAGTAGCGATCAGCGCATCCCACCAAAATGTCATGCAAACCGCAGTTTTTACTTGATGCAAATAGTGCAAATTTTGGTACAAACTAATGTAACGTTTACAGTCATGTGTTCCCTTCTAACGTTTATTTGACTGACAGATTTCACCAATAAAGAATATGTCGTAGCTGAAAAAAAGCTATTAAATGCGGGAATTCAACCTTAGAATCCGCTTCCATAAAAAATGATTGTCTTCCAGTTAGGCTTGTTAGCAGCAGATGCCTCTTTCAAGTCATCTACCCACAGCAGCTTTAAGCCGAATAATTTCTTGGATCATTGCTTCTCGGAACCTTCTCTCTTGATTCAATGCCTCCACTAACTGCTGAGTGTACTCCTTAAGGCGGCTTAATTCTTGTTGTAGTTGCTGCCACTGCCAAACGGTGGGCTGGTTAGTTAGTGGAGGTTGAGTTATAAACTCTGTTGGATAACCTCCACTAACTGCTGAGTGTGCTGACGTGGCGGTAGCCTTCTGCTCTTCTTCCTTTAACGCCAGTAATTCCAATTGTTTAATTCGTCTGGTTATAATTTGAATTTGATTGCGCCGTGCAATTGCAGCTTGAGCACGCTTGTATTTCGGACTTTTACGGACACCGAGATAACGTTTCATCTTTGCGGCTTTCTTTTTACCAGAACTTCTCGACTTGGGAGCAGCTTCCATTAGGCGGTAGTAAGTGTAATGCTTGCCACCTGGTTTGGGAACCACAAAACTCGATATCCAAGTGTTAGGTGCGGCTACTTCCCCTTCGGAAAAGATTTGTTCGATTTGTTGATAGAGGGCGGCAATCCGGGCAGCGATGTCCATATCTCGTTAGTTAGTGGAGGTTGTTTGATTAACTCTATTATATCACCTCCACTAACTTTGGGGTAGAGTTATTGTGAGCGATCGCCCCTACCCAAATCTGAACTGACCAAGGATAATAGATTGATTCAGATGTCAAAAGCCAAACTGATGAGCTTTTTCCTTTATTTGTAGAACTATGCTCAGTGCGACACCAAAATACTCACTGCGAGACTACCAAATCGAATGGATCGAAGAAATCTTTGCTTCTTGGGCAAAAGGTACCAGATGTGTTTTAGCACAGTTACCCTGTGGCGCTGGTAAAACTATTTGTTTTGCCCATATATGTAATAAATTCTTTCACCAATCACAAAAAGTTTTAGTCATCGCTCATCGGATGGAACTGATTACTCAAGCCGCCACTAAATTAGAAAAGATTGTTGGCGTACCTGTTGGGATTATTAAAGCTGGTATTAAACCATTTCCCGATCGCCCCATTCAAGTAGCATCGATCCAAACCTTAATTAGACGCAAACAATTACCAGAAAATATTGGATTAGTCATCTTTGATGAAGCTCATCACGTCACCGCTTCCTCATACCGTCAACTAATTGCTCATTACGGGGACTCTTTAATTCTCGGAGTTACCGCTACACCTAGACGCATTGATGGACAAGGATTTGCTGAATTATTTCACAAGCTAATCATTGGCGTTTCTACAGATAAACTAATTCGCGAAGGCTATTTAAGCAAATTTCGTTTGTTTGCTACCGAGAAAACTATTTCTACTTATGGAGTAGCTAAAAACGATAGAGATTTTAATTCCAGAGATTTAGCTTTAGCAGTTACTACCCAAGTAGGAATTTCCGAAGTTGTGCAAAATTATCTCCAATATGCTGCTAAACAGCGTACCATAATTTATGCGGCTTCGGTGCAACATAGCAAAGATATTGCTCAAGCTTTTCGAGAGCAGAATATTCCGGCAGAACATCTTGATGGAGATACGCCTATCAATGAAAGATTTGAGATTCTCGCTCGCTTTGCTTCTGGTAAAACCCAAGTTTTAACTAATTATGAAATCCTTACCGAGGGTTATGATTGCGAACATATTGATTGTGTCTATTGTTTGCGACCAACTGAAAGTTTAACACTTTGGTTACAAATGGTTGGGCGTGGATTGCGAACTAGTGAATCTAAATCCGTAGCGACAATTATTGATATCACAGATAATTGGAAAAAGCACGGCTTACCTGATGATAATTATCAGTGGTCGTTAGAAGCTATTCCTCCGGCTACTCGTCATATTGGTTTAAGAAAATGTGAGTTTTGTTCTCATATTTTTAGACCTTTAGAACATGAATTAAAAGTTATAGAAGCCGAAATAGACGAAAATGGTTACATTATTCGACATCATCGCGCCATTTGTCCGTCTTGTGGTAGTGTTGTCACCTTTTCTACTAAAGAAAGAGATGGTGCTACACATGGCAGAGTTAGAGTACGCTTTGCTGTGGGTAGGATAACCGAGTTAGTGGAGATTAATCTGCAATCAACTTCATCAATTATTAACCAAGTTTATCGGTTCATTAAAACTCAACCTTCTATTTTGACACCAGAGAAGATTTACAGTGCTATTTTCAAGGAGTTCATTGAAATCATTGATAATTTCACGTTGGGAGATTGGCGCAGGATAGTAAAGTTAGTGGAGCCAACTAATACGATATCCACTAAAATTGCTTGGGAATTGTATCAGGAAGGAAAAGTTAGACACCAAAACCGATTAGCTGCTTTAGCTGCTGTCGAGAAACGTCAGTTATTAGAACTTGAAAAACTCAAAAATCGAAAACAAAAACCAGAACAAGTAGTTGGTACTAAGGCGGATGTGGCTACTTTACCTGCGGTTGGTAATCCTGATCTACACAGAAAATATGCTAGTGCGTGGAAACTGTTTTTGTCACGATGCCATCATTCTACGGCAGATTTCTTACACCAGAATGCGGGGTTATTTTCAGTGCAGGATAGCGCTGATTATTGTAATGTTTCTATTGCTTTACGCAATGTTCCTGAACTCAAAACTCAACGGATACATCTTAAAGAAGCAGAATTGTCTGCTGCTTTGACGGAAGTTTTTGGCAAAAAGACTTTTTTGATGTTTCGCTTAAGTAGTTAATCTTTGAAATTACATGAATCTATAACAAAGCCAAACAACAAAACAATCCACATCAAGCTAAAAGTCTTCACTTTTTTATCTGCCGAAATTTCCGCTGCATGGCATTTGGCAAGTTCTATCTCCATAGCTTCTGGAGGCGGTGAGAAGTTGAGGATGGTAATGCTTTTACCGCTTTTACCTAAAAAACTATGTTAGTCATCTATTAACCTTCGAGTTTGGTTTAACTGCTGCACAATTTGGTCGAGGTTTTCTTTGATGGCGCGATCGGCTTCTGGTGTAGCTTTTTCAATTTGTACCATGAAATTTGTCAGCCGTTCTAGCGATTTTCTCACCTCTTGGCAACGTCCATAAATTTCCCAGTATTGCCAACCACTGTTGGGTAGATCCCAGTTAGCCAGCATTTGGATAATGATGCGGTTCTCTTCAGTCATTTTTTATTTAATACAGTTACTTGCTTGTTGATTATTAGGTAGAAATTTGCCGAGATCTACCTTATCTAGATTGGTAAAGCCCCAATAACCAAATCCGAATAAAACTATGATTAATGAAAATGGAATACTCGCACATCCACATCCATTGTTTTCTTTTTTCGCTGGCATGGCAACAAATGATGCTACATTAAGGTACTTCAGTTTGCGATCGCCTTATTCCGCATTATTGTAGTAACGCTGAATACTACGCAGTCAGTAGCCATTCTCATAAAAAAAAATGTATACTTCTTTGATGATATAATATTGTTATTAGTTATTAACACCAATTCTCAATTTCATCCTAACCGTTAATTCAATGAAGTAAATTTACCTTATTTACATGGCAATAAAGGATATATTTTTAGCGTTTGAAGGCATAGATCTCATACCACCGAGAGCTTTTTACACCAGTTATAGCTTTAATGGTACAGGTACTTCGTTGCGCTACTACATAAATAGTCTTGACTCTCAGGGCTACGATGCTGGATTAAAGTTAGACTTTTTTGATAACGTCCGCTTCACAAATTTTAAGAAGCCTCATCCAATCAAGAAGTACGAGCCATATTTTGGTAAGTTCATTAATCATACCTCTTGTAGTTATGATGATTTCGAGCAAAAATTTACCTCACTCAATTCCTCAACAGCAAGCAAGATAACCTTAATGGCTCAACATTGGAATGTTTCAGAGGAGCAATTTATAAATACCTTATTATTTGCTTACGAGTTACTATGGGATGCTGAACATGATGGTTGGCTTGGTAACTCTGGGTGGGAAGGTGGAGATTTTAAAGGTTATTTACCATCATCAAAACGTCGATAGTTATTAATTTAATTATTCTAGCTGGTTTTTTAATAAATCTCTCTTGAACTCTTGGTTATAAAATTTACTTTATTAAATTATTGAAAACCAGAATCAGAAAGACGTAATAACCGTACTCATTAACCTATTCTTCGGAAAACACTAAAAAGGTTGGCGTATTCTCATCTGTCATTCTTAAAGCTATTACAGCAAAATCAATACTAGTAAGAAGTCTGGATGAGATGAATATTTCAATTTCCGGCTTCTGATGTTCCTTTCTCTGGAAATTGGTTCTATGAAGACGGAAAATCGTTCAGCAGCAACTTACAATACATTTATCGAACAGGTAGAATCCAACCAAGTTCAACGGATTATTATTAAACCCGAACTTCCTCAAGGAAGAACTGCTTCGCATCGCATTGAATACACTGTTAAATCTGGATTTGATACTCAACATTACTACACTTATTTCACTGGAAGTATAGAAGAACTGACTAATTTATTGCACAGTCATGGTGTAAATTTCAACATTCCTAAAAACTCCGAATCTGCCGCAGGTATCTTAGGTTTACTCCTTTCTACTGGAGTACTTATGGGACTTTTTGCATGGTTACTGAAATTCACCAACACAGGTGGTGGTAGCATCGGTGTGGGTATGGGTGTGGGTAAAAGTAACGCACGAGTCTACAATCGGGGCAAAACTGGAACCACTTTCGCTGATGTTGCAGGCGTAGATGAGGCGAAACAAGAACTGCAAGAAGTAGTTGATTTCCTGGCTAATGGGGAGAAATACCGCAAAATTGGCGCTAAAATTCCTAAAGGAGTCCTTTTAGTTGGCCCTCCGGGAACTGGGAAGACTTTGTTGGCGAAAGCTGTTGCAGGTGAAGCTGGTGTTCCTTTCTTAAATATGTCCGGTTCTGAGTTTGTGGAAGTCTTCGTCGGCGTGGGTGCTTCACGGGTGCGCGATTTGTTCAATAAAGCTAAAAGACAGGCTCCTTGTATTATCTTTATTGATGAATTGGATGCGATCGGCAAAACTCGCAGCGCCGGAATGCCCAATGGTGGTAATGATGAACGAGAACAGACTTTGAACCAATTACTGACGGAAATGGACGGTTTTAACGGAAATGATGGCGTTATCGTGATTGCAGCCACTAATCGTCCCGAAATCCTTGACCCAGCTTTACGTCGTCCCGGTCGTTTCGATCGTCAAGTGTTAGTCGATCGCCCTGATAAAAGCGGTAGATTGGAGATCTTAAAGGTTCATGCTCGTGCGATCGCTCTTGGTGAAGATGTTAATCTGGAGACGATCGCTGCTCAAACGGCTGGTTTTGTTGGTGCAGATTTAGCTAACTTGGTTAATGAAGCGGCTTTGATGGCTGCACGCAATAATCGCCAAGCGGTTTTGATGGCAGATTTCTTTGAAGCGATCGAACGAGTGATTGCTGGATTGGAAAAACGCTCTCGAATTCTTACCCCAACTGAGCGACAAACTGTAGCTTATCACGAAGTCGGTCATGCTTTGGTGGGCGCACTGATGCCTAGTGGTGATCAGGTGACGAAAATCTCGATCGTGCCTCGTGGTTTGGGGGCTTTGGGCTATACTTTGCAGATGCCCTCTGACGATCGCTTTTTGATGCTCGAAGATGAGTTGCGTGGGAAACTGGCGACTTTGTTGGGTGGGCGATCGGCTGAGGAGATTATTTTTGGTAAGGTTTCTACAGGTGCTAGTGATGATATCCAAAAGGCAACGGATCTAGCCGAACGTGCGGTGACGCAGTATGGTATGAGTAGTGTTCTAGGGCCGATTGCTTTTGAAAAGAATGCCGCGCAGTTTTTGGAAGGTGGTAGTTCTCGACGGGCGATTAGTGTAGAAGTGGCTACGGAGATTGATCGTCAGGTGAAACAAAGCATTGATAAAGCTCACGATCTAGCGCTAGAAATTCTGCAACTTAATCGTGCTTTGTTAGAGTATACTACTCAACTTTTGTTAGAAAAAGAAGTATTAGAGGGTGAAGAATTGCAAGGGATTTTAGAAAGAGTGAAAGCACCAGATGAATTGAATACCTGGTTGATGAAAGGTTAAGATTGTTCCTCATCAAGCAAGGATTTGTGGGGCGTATGACAATGCTCGCTACAAGTCCTTGTTTGCTAATGATGCACGACTTTTTTACAGAATAATTGTTAGTTGGAAAAAATTATTACATTTAATATCTAAGAACAAGTTTTAATCAAGTAACCGACTCCTGAGTAGAATCCGCACATTTGGCTCTGACGAGCTTTTAACCGTGATGAATTGGGGAAAATCCCATGCTTACTATCACGGTTTCTCACCATGCTGCTAACGTTGTTGGAATGCTTTCGCAACGTGCTATTAAAACTCTCAGACAAGCTGAATTTTGTATAGTCAAGCAAGAAGGCGATTATGGATTTACGGGCAGTTTAACGATTCCATTGTTACCTGAAGAAGGCTTGACTTGGCAAGGTGTGAAAAGCTGTTTAGAAAATTGTGGATATCAAGTGTTAATTGTTTGTTAGTTTTCACAAGTCTATCCTGGCATGGCGTAAGAGCCTGCCGGGATTATTTTTTTATTGGGCTGTCGCCCCTTCAAGAAGAATAGTTCGGTTAAGTAAAACTATGGCTATGACTGCCTGGATAAAAAACTGGTTTAGCAATATGGAAAGGTTAGAAAATCCTCTCATTGTTGATGGTATTAAATACCCAACAGTGGAAAACTTCTATGCCGCTGACAAAACTTTGTCCGTTCAGCAACAGCGTAAAATTGCCACACTTACACCATCAGTCGCTAAAAAATATGCTCGGACTTTGGGATTACCTTCTGATTGGGAAGAAGTTAAGTTTGCCATCATGCTTATTGGGTTAATGCAAAAGTTTTCCCCTGGCTCTAATTGGCACAAAGAATTGATGGAGACAACAGGCGAAGAGTTACTCGAATTAAATAACTGGCACGATACTGTTTGGGGCGTACCTGCTAACATTGTTCCTGATAATCAAGGAAGGGCTATTCCCACAGGTGAACATGGAAAAAACTGGTTAGGAAGATTACTAATGTTTATCCGTGATGAATCATTACTCTAGCAAACTATCACTCATAATTTAACCCAATTAGATCACCAAAAATACTTGAGAGAAACTCAAGAATGGTTATTGAGTCATCCTAATTTCCCTCCAGTACCTAATATGTCTAACTTGAAGGGAAAAGTCATCGATAATGCTACTCTACCTAGTCAACGATTGAAAGTAGTTATTAGTGGTTCTCGTACTGTGGCACAACTACCCACAGAAGCGATTAACCGGATTGAAAAAATTATGGAACTCGGCGCTAAAATTTTGATTGGCGATTGCTTTGGGGCAGATTATCTGGTGCAAAGTTTTCTCAAACAATCTGGGTATAGCCGAGTTACTGTTTACCACACAGGCACTTCACCTAGAAACAACTTTGGATTTGCTAATGTGAGGGTTAATGGTTCTTATACTGAGCGCGATCGGATGATGTGTTCTATTGCAGATTATGGTTTGGCTATTCTCAAGGATAACTCTCCTGGAACTCTCAAAAATATCCAAAGAATGCCTGGAAAAGTTAGAGTGATTCAACTTTAAAACATCACCAAACAATATTAGCCTAAGCAACAAGCTTACGGTTATTTTTTTGATTTTATCTGTCAATTTCTTGATTTTTAGCAGAGATTTTAGCCAAGTTCAATTGATTAATTCTGGCATCAACCATTGGCTTAACTTTAGAAACAAAGTGTTCCACTTCAACTGATTTAATTCCATGAGTCTGTATCTCCTCCAGACTCGACGCTATAGGCAATGGTGTATAGCTACCTCCCTCATATCTCACCCTCATTTTGGGAATCTTTGCTTCAGTGGAACCATTGTCATACAGTGTCAGTTCGGATTTGCCTCGATCCCAAACAGCTGTGTTAGATTTACCCACAGCGATCGCCCCCGTAGCAGTGGGTTTACCTTCCAAATAAAGGAAACTGTGGACAATAGGAGCGATCGCTTCTGTACGCTGTGCTTGTAACAACTGAGCTTGATTATACTCCTGTTGTAGAGCTACCGTTGGCGGTACAGGAACTACATTGCTTTGCAGAGCTTCTTTTATTACTTGCTGGTTATTCTGTGCTCCTGGGTATTGTTCTTCTTGTTGTGCAAGCGCAGACTTCATTAACTGCTCTTGGTTTGTTTGTGTATCTTGTACTTCCAACTCTACTGTTGAACTAGTAGCAGGAATAGACCACAATGTTTCGTGTAGCTTAGGCATTGATTCCAAGCGTTCCAAATAAGTATTCGGTTTTCCTGAAGCTTGAAGTAGTTCACCGCACCGTTCAATTAACTGTTGGTAAACTTCTGGTTTCACGGTTTCGGGTTTAATAAAAAAGACTTCATAACCCCGTTGAGTTTCTGACCAAACTAAAGCTTCGTCAGGCGCATGAAGCCATTCTACCCCCTGTGCAGAAAGCCAATTTGAAGTGTTATCACTCAATCGTTTATCTACTGACAATCCTAAAACAGGTTGTTCTAACAAACTTCCATTGGTGGAAAACCACTCATGGTCTTCTTTAGTAAACAACAACGTTGGTAATTGAGTTAATTTTGTGCGAAATCCACGAGAATTTTCGAGAAGTTCGGAAGAGATTTGTGATTTCTGTTCGGTTTGAATTAGCTTTGTCCAAGTCTCTGGGTATTCCACACTCTCTGGAGCAACAGTAATAGTTGCAGTGGTGGAATTACTTGTTAAGAAAGCATCTTGAAACGTCTGTCCCTCAACTAACAAACCAGCTTTTGAGAGAGCTTCTTTGCTTTCCTTTTGGGTCAGTATGCCCACAACTTTCCCATCTATTAGAATAGCAGGTTCAGGCGATCGTTCTTTAAACCCCACAGTCACCGTAGCTGTTTGATTATGGAATGAATTTGACCAGAAAGACTTTCCTAGTTTATTAATGCGAAAAGAATTACCGAGAGCAGTAGTAGCAATAACGTGCGAACCAAAGCCTTTTCCTCGACTATTCAGTGTGACATCAATAGTTTTTCCATCTACCAAACGACCCGCTTTTTCTAGGATATTGATGCTGGCTTTATCCAATTCACCCAACACTTGATTACCCACTTTAATTACTGGGATTGGTTCGGGTTTAACAAAACTAATTGTCACTGATGCTTGTTCACCCCGAAAAGCTCTTTGGGCAAAGCTATGCTGTTGAACTTTACCAATTTGAATTGCTGTGTTAATTCTCGGATGATTTAATTGAACTTGAATCGTGTGACCTGGGTCAGGATTAACAGTGGCTAGTGCTTTTGTTCCTATGGGTAAATGGGCACTTCTCGACTCTATGGGAGCAAATTCTTTTTCTTCAATAAACACTAAGGGACGATTGTAACGGGGATGTTCTGCTGGTAAATCCTGACGTACTTGGATTTGTACTGGTAACGAATCATCCTGGTTCCATTCTCTACCAAAATGTTGATTAGACTCGGCAGCATTAATTCCAGTGACGGTGAGTTTTGTAAATTGAAGTTGTTCTAATTGTTCAATTACTTGTTCGGGAAAAGCAGCAAAGGAGAAGTTGGATATTTTATATTCTTGACTAGAGTTGGTTTCTGATTGCTCTTTTGACTTTTCTTCAAAACCTCTGCTTGTCCCTAAATGCCAACAGGCAGATGCCATTGCCAGTTTTTGCTCTTCAGGAATACTACTGTTAAATTCGCTCAGGAAATCATAAGCGAATTTAAACATCAACTTTACCTGTCTTTGTGATAAAGGTGATGCTACTTCAACTTTTACATTGGGACTCAGTAACCCTTCACCTGACTGAATTTTTTTAAGAGCCGCTTCGTTCAAAGTTTCTTTGAGCATTTGCCGTGAATGTTCGCATAAGTTTCCTAATAATACAAATTTTGGACTGCCGTCTTTATTTTTTTCACCAACTACTTCTGCTACAACATTCCAAAGATGATGTTTATGACGATTTCTAGCTTGATTTTCAACTAACTTAATATTTAAATGCTCCCGTCGTTCTCCTATTTTTTTCAAATCTCCATTTTCTCCAAATAAGGCTGGGTGCTTGTACTGAGTTAAGTTGCTAACTTCTATTGCCATACCTTTTTGAGTAAGTACTTTTAAAACTGGCCCTTTTTCAGTTTTTAAACGTTGGTTTTGAATTGAAGCAGCGTTAAATAGTTCATCGAACTTGACTTTAGTAGCCTCAGCTTGTTTGAGTTGTTCTTCTGTATAACTGGGGGGAAATAGGTCGCGAAACTGCACTGTCGGACGTGATTCTAACGGATTGGCTTCATAGATTTCATTAACTTGTTGAATTATTAGTTCTCTTGGACTTAAACCATTAGTAGAGATTCCCGATTCTAAAAAAACGTCATGTTGTTTTTTGTCTTTAATGTATTCAACATTTCGATGCAGCAATCGAGAATTTTCTTTAACTACATCCAAGTCGGGAGCGCGGTTACTTTTGAAAATATCCACTGCTATCTGGTTTTGATATCCCGCTTCACTTACCATTTCGTGATACATTTGTCGATTCAGTAGCAGCGCTCTTTCAAGAAGTTCGGGAGTTAATTCTGTTTGATTAGCTATCTGAGCAAACTGAATAATATAGTCTCGATATTGAGGTTTTATTGGCAGAGAATTACGCCGATTATTTTCTTGGGCAATCAGTTGGTTGTAGTGGCTACCAACTGTTTTCACATAATCTATTTTTTGGGAGATATTTCCGTATTGTTGTAGTAAGTCTATTTCTGATTCTAAAGCTTCTATGGCTGTGGCATGGTTGTTAATTACGCCTACGGATATTCCATCTGACATGAAGATAGCTATTTCTTCAAATGGTTTATCTGGAGGAAATGATGCTTTTTCTTCTTTTTTGATGGGTGAGTAGGCATTTTCTGGCAGATTTCGTTTTCTCACTTCTTGTGTGAAGTTTGGATATTTACTGGCTATTTCTGTACCAATTGTGTCACCATCAAAGTCTCTTCCTTGACGTTCTGATTCGGTTTCTGCTGGCAAAATTTCATCAGTTTCAATACCTTGCGAACGTAAGGCTTCTATTCTTTGGGCAATCCGTTCTCTGGTTTCGTCATTGACTACTACCACTCCTATAAGAGGTTTTCCATTCGGGTCTAGTGCGTCGGCGACGTATTTATTTTTGTTAATGCACATCCCGTTGGAATTGAGATAGGGTGAGCGAAAGTTTAAGATTTCTTCACCTTCGGGAAATCTCATATCGCAGATTTCGCCACTGATTAATTCTTTACTCGGTATGAGCATGGCGCGATTGAATTTTAGGCTTTTTCCTAAAGCTAAATCTCGCCATTGATTTTGCATGAATCGTTCTAGTTCGTCTACTACTTTTTGGGATGATAGTAATTGACAGTGACCTTCTAGGTCGGCTTTAATTAGACGATACATCATTGGGTCTTGTTGTTCGGCTGTTTCTGATTCTGAAGTGTCGTTTTCTTCTCCGTTTTCTTCAATTTTCAGTTGTCTGGTTTTTTGGAATTTTTCGTAGGCTTCGCAGTAGCGTTGTGCTACTTTTCTGGGATCTTTTTGTATGTTCGCTAGTAATAGTGCTTCTGTTTCGATTTGACGCAGAAAGTCTTTTATACCAAATGGCGCACAATCCAGTGTTTGGGAAATTGCTACTAAGGAAGACTGGGAACGGTCTTTTTCACCTATGAATATCATTTGGTTGCTGTATAGTCCAGGTCTAATTGGGTGATTTTTTTTGTCTCCTCCTTTGAATGATGATGTGGGTATAATTAGATCTATTTTGCTGTTGATTTCTGGTTTAATTGGTAATGAGTTCAGGTTTAATGGTGCTACTGTTCCTTTGCCAAACCGACCAGATAATTCTCCTTCTAAACATCCTAGTCGATGTTGAATTACATTCGATACTGTTTCACTCAGTTCTGTTGCTAGTTCTGGTGAGATTTTCCCATGACAGTCTCCTACTAATCGCCATGCGTAGTCGTTAGGAAGTATCTCTCCGTTTTCCCCTGTTATATCGTCTACAATTAATATATTCACCCGCTGGTTTACAGCATTTTGGCAAGCGCCGATAAAGATGCTACCATAAGCACCCCGGTCTTTTCTGTCTGGACAAATGGCTTCTATTTTTTCTAAATATTTTGCAGGTCCATAAACTAATCGACCACCGCTAGATAGTAGCAAAATGTGGTTTTCTGGATGATTATATAAGTCTTCGGGCGCACTGTTTTCATCTATATGACCGAAGGAGAAGTCGTTTGTTGCTTCTGGAAAAAATGCTTCTAGTAGGGTATTTTCCAGTTCTTCTGTTAAAATCCCACTGGGGTCTGATGGATTTTCTATCCATTGGTTTAATCTGGTATCGAAGTGTTTAAATACTAGTGTCACGGCGGTAAATATTATGATGAATTCTGATTTTTTGTCCCCGTTTGAGCGGGAGTTTGCTTTGGATGCAAATCTCGATGAGGATTATGTTGAGGGTTTGGTTATTCAGGGTTATTCTTATGACCAAATCCTTAGACAAGCCGAAGCTCTCCGTAATCGCACTCCCTTGGATGAGTTGCCTTTAGATATGGATGCTGAAGATTATTACGACTATCTCACTGGTGGTTATGATTCCTTGGAAAATGATGAGGAAATGGAACCAGAATTAGTTGAATATGTCTATCTCGACCCCAATGCTCCAGATGATTTTTAAGTTTGAAAGCGGCCTGTAAAGGTCGCTTTATTTTTAATCTTTTACTACAGAAATGGCTCTGGCAAATCATTAGTATCAGCAACAACGCTATGCGCTCATTGCAGAATCAATACCAAAGCCATATCTGTATGGGAAAATAGCATCAAATAATGAGATCGGCAAACGAAGCTACCTCGGGTGCAGCAAGTTTGATGATCTGTCCTTCTTTATAAGGAACTCTATCAATTATTTGAAACTCGCAAGGGCAACCTCTTTGTTCTACTAAAGTATCTAAATCGCTGTTACCATAAACCTCAAATTCCTCTCCATTTGGATCTTGAATTAAGTAACGCCACCGCAGTCGCTCAAAAGTAGTACTTTTCCCTGTTTTCTTCAATACTTTGTAAATCAAACTATCCTCTAAATCGCGCAAAGGAACAGTAGGATGTGGCACCGATGCTAACAATTTAGGAATAGGCGCACCTACCCCTTTTTTAATCCCTATTTTCCGTTCTTTTTCCGGTAAACGCAAATCTTCGTTATAAGCAGATGAACGAGATAAATCAATCCGCAACTCAATATCTCCGATGAGAATATCCTGATACCCTTCATAGCCAGTTTCGTATTTGATGAATTTAAAACCTTCGATTGCTTGAAATTGAGTATCAAAAATCCCAGCCTTACTGTCATCATCGAGGTAGACAGTTAAAGTATTGCTGTAATATCTCTGTTCCCCTTCTTCAGTAGTCGCTCCATTAATGCGAATTAAGGCACATTCATCCGGTAAAATTGACAAGCTTGTTTCGATCGCCTTCAACTGAGCAACGGTAATATATACCGCTTCACCAGTTAAATCTATCTTACTTGTTACATGCTGATTTCGCTTAAATTGTTCGGCAATTTGCTGCAAATTAATTGACTTTTTGGACGAACTAATCATTGTGACTCCTTTAGATGCGAGCAGTTAGGTTTTTACCTAATCAGCTAATAGTGCATTCGAGTTACTGGAAAAACTGCTTTCTTTATCCCAATATTCGCGCCATACCTACAGGTGAGCATCTAACTGAAGAAAGTAACTTTAGCTAGTAGGAAAAGTGCCGATTTAATAGTCAAGGTAGAGTTCATCTCTATCTTTTGTTAGAAACGCTAACACTTATACTTTAATTAAGTTACTTACCAAAGGAACAAGGTTTTTTTTGGTGAACATGGCATAAATAAAAGAGTGAAATTGTATTCAATGCTGTTACAAACACTATGCCTCGCAGGTCAAGCTCAAAAAATAAGGCGGAGAGCAAAACAATGTCGGAAATTCAACTTGGCGATCGCATCAATAACCAAGCAAGTTTAGAAGCTCATACTAATCAGCCGGAAGTTGTCGCACCCGCAGTAGGAAAAGAAAAAATTGTCGTACATATCAGCGGTGGTGAGATTGGTGGAATCGGAAAATCAACGGTAGGAAAAACCATCGTTTATTACTATCAAAAGAAAGAACAACAAGTGATTGTGGTGGATTGCGATCGCACCAATCCCGATGTATGGAATATGTACCAAAAAAATGAAGTAGAAGCAGCGCACCGCTTAGAATTAAGCGATAATACCGATCGCGAAGATGCAGCAGATGAAATTTTGAACTGGGCAGCTGCTAAACAATTACCAGTTTTAGTTAATCTGCCTGCTCAAGCAGATACAAATATCCGTGCTTGGCTCGATCGTACTGTTTTACCGCTCATACAACTACCTGAAGAAGAAAAGGATGTGGAAATTCAAATCAACTATTGGTTTGTCACAAATGGATTTAAAGAAAGTTGTGAAAAGTAGAGCCTGATACATTTTTGCTGGACAATGAAGGCTGAAAACCTTGATGCAGCTAGATAATAAGCTTAAGTTATCACCACAAGTACGGAAGAGCCCAGTTAAATAAAATTATCTTATCACCATAAATTCCGGAAAAGCCGCGTTTGCTTTGGAATTAACTAGGAAGAGAAACGCTATACACCTTAAAAAAATTAGCCAGTTAATGAACGTTAACTTCAACTTTGGAGATAGAAATGAAGACTTACAAAATTATCACATTGGGAGCATCGGGAGCAGGCAAAACTGTATTTATGGCAAGTATGTTTAAGGCTCTATCAATTCAAGGAACTCATGGTTTTTACCTTGAAGTTGAGGATCACAATAAGCGAAAGCTATTGAACTCCATATACACGCAGGTCATCAAAGGTGATAGCTGGCCTCAAGGAACAAAATACAGTGAAGTCTCTGAGTGGACTTTTACCTGCCGTGTTAAAACGCCTTCTCTTGATGACTACCCTGCTTGCCAGTTTACCTACTTTGACTATGCCGGAGGCCGTCTTACCGATGTGGATGAAGATGAAGAGTTTGAAGGTTTAGTTAAGCAGGCTGATGCAATTTTAGGTCTTCTTGACGGTCAAAAGATTCATGCTTGGATGACTGGTAGCAACGAATTAGCAGCAGATTCTTTTTTAAATAAGGATTTACCAAGCATTCTTAAATTGATGCTTAGTTGTAAAGTGCCAATTCATTTTGCCCTCAGCAAATGGGATTTACTTGAAAATGAATTTTCACTCAACCAAGTGCTCGATCGCCTTTGCGAAATTCCTAAATTTGAACAGCTAGTTAGAGACCGAAATAAGGCTGGCTCTCCAGTTCGACTCATCCCAGTTAGTTCGGTTGGATTGAGTTTTGTAACTCCTGCACCTGATGGAAGTATGAAAAAAATCTCTGGTGCAATCCCACGTCCTTTTCAAGTCGAAGTACCCCTCGCCTGCGTTTTGCCAGATCACTTAACAGCTTGGCTTAATCAAGTTTCCCAGAAACGAGAACAACTTGAAACAAAAGATAAAGATCCAAAGCAACCGAATATCATTACCATGTTGTTGAACTGGGCCGAACCTGTGATTAATACTGCTACCGAAATAGGCACAAAAAATTTAAACCTAGAAGGCGAGTCATCAGATCCAGACACTCTTAACGAAACCATTGCTAAAAAATTAGTCAGTAATTTGATTAAATTTGCATTCCAAAACATCAAAAAAGCAGCCGACGAAAGGGCAAAGCTCACTCGGGAACAAATCAACGAATCTCTTAAAAATGTTAAAGATGAAGAGACCGCTTTGACTCATGCAATCGAAAACTTCCTGTACATTCAACATACACTTTCTCAAACATATCCTCAATCAGAAATAATTTTGTGAGCCACAAAGGTAAATAGTTTAAGAATTGATTAGTGGCTGTTTTACGTTCGTTGCTTCATCTGCATTCACTTTTTCAAGAGCTTCATTATGAACAACTACACCATAATTACTCTCGGTCCATCAGGAGCAGGTAAAACTGTATTTCTAGCAAGCTTATTCAAGCTGCTTTCAATCCAAGGAGAACATGGATTTTTCTTAGAAGTCGAAGATGCTAGAAAACAGAAACTTCTTAATAAGATATATTCGGAGGTTATCAGTAAGGAGACATGGCCTAGAGGGACAAGAGGTGAAATAACTAAGTGGACTTTCACTTGCTGTGTAAAAACTCCAGACCTCTCTAAGCATCCAGCTTGTCAGTTTACTTATTTTGATTATGCAGGTGGTCTACTCACAGATACAGAAGCTGAAGAAGAGGATGACAACTGTTTTGATTTTCGACAAGAGATCAAAAAGGCTGATGCAGTTTTGGCAATTATAGACGGTCTAAAAGCTTTTTCATTTATGCAGGATAGCGCTCTTGCAAACTCTGATGTCTTAGTTTGGTTACAAAGAGATTTAACCAACCTAATGCAACTGGTAGATAAATGTGAAAGGCATACTCCAGTTCACTTCATTATTAGTAAGTGGGATTTGCTTGAAAGTAGTTACTCGCTTTTACAAGTGCGGAATCGGCTGCTAGAAAAAGTCCCGGAATTTAAGAATGTAGTTCACAGTAGAAATAAAGCAGGTTGTCCAATACGTCTGATTCCCGTAAGTTCTGTAGGAATGGGTTTTGCAACCCTCCAACCTGACGGGCAAATGAAAAAGAAACCGGGCGCAATTCCGCGTCCTTTCCAGGTGGAAGTCCCTCTAGCCTGTGTTTTTATAGATGGGTTACAAAAGGAGATTAGTAAGCAGATTGAGAAGTTAAAATTAGAACAAAAAGTAATTCTTGAACAACCCACCAATGTTAAAGCTAATTTTGACCTTTTAGACCAAGTAAATCGGGGATGGTTAAAAATCGTTAATGTTATTGCCCTCTCTAAACTAGGAATTCGCCCATTTCTGCCGGATAAGTACAAAATCAACAACGAAACCTTACAAAAACTACTTGATTTGGCAGAACAAAGTGTGCGAGTTATAGAGAAAAAAGCCCAGATGACGCAAGATGAAATAGCTAGAAAAGAAGCACTAGCAGCACAAGAAACTGAAAGATTACGGCGTTTACAGGCTGAGTCTTTGAAAAAAGTGAATGATGAGGAAACTGCGCTCAATCATGCAGTTAATAGTTTTCTAAATATTCACCAAAAGCTGGTTAAAGATTTTCCCGCATCTGATTTAAGAGGAGCAGGAGTATGAGTATTAAAGTTTGGCCTTTTCTAGTAAGCCGCAACCGAATGCTTGACTACAGGACTGTGGTAGCCCCTGATTTCATTTGTAATGCTGGTATTGCCAAGTTACTTGCTAGAGTGGCAGAGGACAATTTAACTGAGCGAGGATATGCAATTCGCCGGAGAATTGAAGGGTCTGATGCTGGAGATTTCACTATTGTGTTTCGAGTAATTTATGCCAGAGAAAAGGACATTAACCCAAATGGCGGAAATGAAGTGCTTAAAGACTCATTTGGTAGAGAGATAGATCTACTGGAAGGTGTAGTTTTCAAAGAAGTAGGCGAAATTGATGTAAAAGAGGTGGATCTTGACAAAGCTCATAAGCTACTAACAAAATCTTTCAAAGATTTTTGGGGTTGGAAAGAGCCTCATTCAGCCATTCCCTCTGAGGCTTTCTCTTTGGAATTAAATACATCCAGTCGTTCTCTAAAAATCGAAGACTTGTCGCCATTTCACGTCAATTCTAAAATTATAGGACGACCTCGTTATTCCCCGAGAATTAGTTTAGTAAAAATTCTAGTTTTTACAACTGTAGCCTTAATTCTTCTTTGGTTCTTGCTTTCAACATTTAATAGCGGCAATGTAATCTCTTCTGGACTAAATCCAAAAGTAAATAGTGGTAATGTGGTTGCGTACACAACTTTTGAAAAAAAAATCGAGTTTCCAAATCAAAAGGCACAGGGCTCTCTCTCAGATTTGCCATCACAATTTCCTAATTCAGCGATATTTCTGAGTGGGAATTTAAATGTCAAATCCCAAAAAGAGATAGAGATAAAAGGGCTTTCTTCTAATAAAAAACAAACCATTAGCTTATCTGGGAAGACATTGAAAATGAAATATCAACCGTTTAATCGGGCGATTGCTAAACTTCTTGAGGAACAAGCCAGTGATGGCACTGTTACAGCAACCATCATTCAACCCGATCCTAATGGAATTCCTCCTCGCCTGTGTTTTGATTGGAGTTAACTTACAGCGTTTTTCTTAGTTTTCAAAGAGGCTAAAACTCAGTTGCATAATGAATCTCAGATTTATTCATTTTTGATTCTGACTGCAACTGGGTTTTAACCTCATTTACCTCAATTAAAAATAATTTATTTAGACAAAGAAATCAGAAATAAAATTGAACATATAATTCGTTTATTAGGAATATTTTTATTTATTGTAATTTAGAAAAAAGGGCGGTTATACACCTCCCAAAGTATGAATCTTATTTCGATATTGGAAAAGAGTCTTCAAATTTATTTGAATTACCGGATTTAAGCACTCTATCGCCACAACTTCAGAAAGAGCGATTTGAAGATTATAAGGACTTTTTAACTTCCGCATTGATGGCAATGGTAATAGGTGGAAAACGCACTAGTGGCATGAGAGATACTGCCATTCTGGACACTGTGCGATCGATTTTGACTTTAGCTTTGGATGCTTTCTTTAGCGACTGGCAAATTCGCGATCGCTACGCCACCGCATTCACTCACGGTTTTGGCTCGGAAGAATGGCAACAGATGCCGACTTTAAACGATTTTCTGAGCTACTGTTCTACCGAACGGCTGCGCTTGGATTCACTGGCTGGCGATATTCCAGCGGCGCTGCAATTAATCAAACTGCGCTTGCGGTTTTGGCTGACTTCGCGGGTTGGTAAAGCGATCGCGCTTCCTTCGACTTTTAGAAGTAATGCAAGGTTGCTTGTTTTCGCCCTGAGAAACCTTTCCAACGATGAAGATGCTGCCATCCTTTCTTTAAGTGCTTACTCGGCAGCTTTACGACGTGCTTTAGCATCAACAGCGAGTATTTTCTTCATTGATGAATCGCCAATTTTGTTTGAATATGATAGCATCGCCGCTTTAGTTGGAAGGCTGTGCGCCAACGGAGCTAAATCGGGTATTCGTGTTATTTTATCTGCACAAGATCCTGATACGATCGCTACTTCTCCCAGTGGTGCAAAAATATTTCAAAACTTGTCCACTCGACTAATTGGAAGAATTCAACCAACAGCAGCAGATAGCTTTGTAAATATTCTCAAATATCCACCTGAAATTATTTACAAAAATTCTACTGAAAGCTTTTTCCCGCGCCGAAGCGGAATGTATTCACAATGGTTGTTAGATGATAACGGCATTTACACATACTGCCGCTATTATCCATCTGCTGAGTTATTAGCAGCAGTTGCTAACAATCCTGAAGAACAGGCGGCGCGTGCGATCGCTTTCCAAAAACATAGCGATAAATTTATCGCCATCAAAGAGTTTAGCAAACAACTTATCACTTTAAGTAAGAGTGCTTGAAATTGAAAATCAAGAAGGAGTCAATATGAAACTCAACAAACACTCCAAAAAATCCGCTATCATTTCAGGTTTAGCTGTGATGCTTTTGATTACTTCTGCTGCTCCTAGTCGTGCTGTTACTACACCGATGGGTGGGGGAGACTTTTTTAATGGTTTGTTAAACCAGTTTCTTCAGTATTTTGAAGAAGCTCAACGGTATATTAGCCAAGTCATAAATGACAAAATTCAACCCTTAGAAGACTCTATTAATGCCGATTTGCAAAATGCACTTGGGCAAGCTAAAGGCGTTTTAGGAATACCCGATCCTATAGCAACTCGAAAAACTGTGGAAGAAACTTTATCAAATTCTGCTGAACCGATTAATTCTCAAGAAAGAGCAACCAACGAGATCGATCGCCAAATTACCAGAGCAACTGCATCTGCAACACTCAGCCAAGAAGGACAGCAGCGAACTCAAGAACAACTGCAAATTACCAAACAAGCAGTAGAAACGGTGCAGCAGCAAGCACAAATCGCTCAATCAGATGTTGTTACCCAAAATGTAATGAAACGGATAGCTGCCCAAAATGCAGAAATCAGCGGTGTTCTTGGTTCTATGCGGCAGGATATGGCACAAGATGCCCAACGTCAAGAACTAGCTAATGTCAACTTAACAAATATTTCTCGTGCTATCGACGGTCAAAATCAAGCCGCAGATAGCGATCGCGTTAGCACAGGTTTTGGCAACTTACGTATTTTTTCACGAGCCAGATTGTTCTAACTTGTTTTAGGTGGACTCAAGATGGAAATGTTATCCCAAAGTTTTTTATGGAAAAAGTCGCTATTATTTGGGGCTGTGCAAGATCAAGCTTCTCAAATTATCAATCAGTCTGCACAAGGTTCTCAATTTATCAGCGAATCGCTCGATCGACTTTGGGATGACGTACTCGGTGGTGGCTTATACACCGCCCTCGCCAATCTCGGTATTTTGCTCGCCTTTGGTACTTTACTTCAGTAGACCGAAAATTTTTTCAGAAGCCATGCTGCATCAGCAATTCAGTCTTATAGCTCTAATTGACCAAACCCAGAAGTAATACAGTATTTGAATAGTTCGGTCATCCCTACTCTAAGGTAGCAAAAACCCGATTGCCTATCAATTGTTGAGATTGTTAGATTAAATTTGCTGACGGGGTGACAACTATGGCTAAAAGGTAGACCGGATAAGCATCTCGGCTCTTCGACCTCGCTGATAATAAGGTCGTTTATGTGGACTTAATGACATTAATTGAGCAGTTTGTTCATTCAATAAAGTCAAAGATTCCAC
>NZ_JBHFNQ010000166.1:0-14753 GCF_041929345.1 Floridaenema aerugineum BLCC-F46 | reverse complement strand
CAATTACTTTTTTCGAGTAATTGATTATCACAAGTTATTTGTTAAATCATTAACTCGAAGAAAACTTATCTATCACTCTTACTCCATTAGCTAGTTAATCATCCTTTTCCTTTTCTGTTACTTTTTCAGCAAGCCCTACTTAAAAAAGGCATGGCGATCGGCTGTCACTAAGGCATCGGCATACATCCAGTTCATCTCAAACTGACCATTAGCATCCTCGTGGTCATTTTGATAAGGCCCCCAACCAAGTTCCAGCATGGCATTGCAGATTTGGGAGATTACATCAAAACGGCGCATTAAAGATTGTTGATCGTAGCAGGGTTTACTGGCGCGATCGCGTCGATCAGAAATTTGCTCTCCATCGGGCGAGAGTAGAAAATACTCGCACTCCACCCCAGTACGAACGCTGTAACCCATGTCCTGTGCTTGTTGCAAAACTCGCTTCAAAACCAGACGGGGAGTTTGTGCCACAGGTTGTCCATCCATTGTATAGAGGTCGGCAGGCATCCAAGCAACTTCGGGTTGCCAGGGAAGTTGAAACAAACTGTTAGGATCGGGAATTGCTAGGACATCGGGATCGGCGGGTGTCAGATCTAACCAAGCCGCAAACCCAGCAAATCCGGCACCATTTGCCATAGTATCGATCGCTTGGGCGGGTACTAGTTTGGCACGTTGTACGCCAAACAAATCGGTAAAGCAGATCAGAAAATAACGGATTCCTTTTTCGCGGGCGATATCAGAAAGCACAGCACTCATCAGGTTAGCCTCAAATGGGATAAAGTTAGTTTTAGTTAGCCAGTAATTCCCAGACTGCCTTGCGGATGAAGGCTGCATCGTCAGGATTCTGGTAAGGATTGCCAGCCCGATGACCCCAAATAGAGGGAATCGCTCGGTATTGTGCATTAGGAATCAGCGCCGCTTCCGCAGCGCAATCTTCCGGCGTAAAATACAAATCTGTCGTTGCAGGCATGACTAGGGTTTTGGCTTGAATGGCAGCCAGGGCACGTTGGTAATCGCCTTGATAAGTTGGGTTGTTACTGACATCGCAGCACAACCAAGTATCAATCATTGCCAGCAAATTATGCGGGTCGCGTTTGCGGTAGTTAGCTTCCCAAAACCGTAAAAGGTAATCTTCTAAGGATTTGTAACCATGTTGGTAATAAATTTTCTCTCGCCAGAAAGCTTGAGAAGCTGCCCAACTAGCATAAATGCGGGCAAAGGCGCGGAAGCCTCGTTCGGGAATCTCTTCAAAATGAGTACCCGTCCAAGTTGAGTCAGCTGTTAATGCAGTCCGCAGGCTTTCCAGGAAAATCCGATTGTGGTCGGTGGTGCGTGCTGTACCGCAAATAGCGGCAATGCGTTCGGTGCGATCGGGAAATAATACACCCCAATGATAAGCTTGTTGTGCGCCCATCGACCAACCATAAACCAGTGCTAAACGCTCGATTTGGAAAACTTGGCGTAATAATTGCTCTTGGGCTAGCACGTTATCGAGGTGGCTAAACCAGAATCCTTGCTCACTTAGTTTACAGTCCTGGCAATTGCTGGGGGACGTGGAAAGCCCGTTGCCAAACATATTGGGGATAATGATAAACCAACGGGTAGGATCGAGAATGCCATCAGGACGAATTAGCCAGTCGATGTCTGTGTGCTGTGCGCCGTAGGATGTGGGATAGAGGATGACGTTGGAGCGATCGCTTGCCAATTCTCCATAAGTTTGATAAATTAACTTCGCCTGGGGCAGCACTACTTGACATTGTAGGGAGAAGTTCTCCAAAATAAAACAACCAGGAGAACGGTTCATGAGTTAGCCTGCCCGAATTGGGCGATTAGGTTACGGTTGACATTTAGATAGCCTGAATCTACATGAGCCAAGTGAGGACTGAGTTTGGCGTGAGCGTTAGGCAAAGCATGGAAAGGAATGGAAGCATAGAGATGATGTTCGGCGTGGAAAGACATATTCCACATCAAAAAGCGAATTGGTGCAATGGTTAGAGTGGTGCGGGTATTGGTCAGATAGTTAGCGTCATTCGTACAGCCAGTGTGTTCGGCTAGTAAAATAATTCGTAAAATCGGTTGTCCGACGATTAAAGGTAGTAACCAGTACATGAAAAACCAAGGTTGTTGAAAAGCGATGGAAAGTGCGATCGCTCCTGCATAAACTCCCATTTGCAGCCGCACGGAACGCATCACTTCATCTCGTGCTGTTTCGGCAATGAATGGATAGTCCTCTAATTGATTTGTAATAATGCGAAAATATGTCTCTAATTTACCCCACCACCACAATAAACCACTAATTACTAAAAGATACTCCCACAAATTGGTCGGCTTCAGGTCGGTCAGTTCGGGGTCTTTGCCTGGAATCAGCGTGTAGCGATGATGCCATTTATGATAGCGACGGTAAAAGGTGCTGTTATAGAACGATAGTAGTCCGGCAAACCAAGCAACTATATCATTTAAGCGATGATTGGCAAATGCAGTGCGATGAACGCATTCGTGCATTGGTGCAAACATGGTAGCGAAGCTAAAGCCATAGACAATTAAAGCTGGTATGGAGAGCGGCAAATAATTAAAATAGTTGATCCATAGATAGCCACTGACAACCATTACAACCAAATGTCCAGCGAGTTGCACTAATCCCTTGTAGTTAGAACGCACATTCAATAGGCTCAGTTCTTGGGTGGAGAGAATTTGATTGGGTCTACTGTTTTCCCAATCAATGGTATCGGTGGACTCTAGTGAAGAGACTGGATTACTAACAGACCGATCGCTGCTGGACATTTAAAACCTCAAAATTGAGCAATACAAAAGGATATCAAGCTTTTTTGACATTGGTATTAATATATCTCTGCACTTGACCTTCCTTTGTAATTTACGTTACTATCTCCCTCTCGAAATCGAGGCTTTTTGATGATTCTGGTTTCACGTATTGGGATGATGACGCAAATTGTTAGAAGCCTTATATCAGCAAGCAGTAAAATCTAATTATCAGTGGTTGGCGATGGAAAGTGCGGAACTTTTATCGCGGCTCAAACCTCACAACACTTATGGCATACAAGCAGAAATACTACGCTCTGATAGCGGTATCCAGAGTATAGTAGACACGATTCGCTCATCTGAACCTTGGGAACTTTGTTTGAATGCCCTGGCTAATATTTACAAAGAACCAGTCACACCAGTCAACACGCAATCAGAATTGCGTTTGGCATGGTTTATTACCTTTTACCCTAGCAAATGTCTCCTGCAACCTCGCGAACAAAAAATGAGTAAAAACGGATGGGGTAAAGGTCGTCCCATTGCTCTCAAACGTTTGAGCAGTAATTTAGCAGAATTTGACTATATCACACCCCAGGATATCAGAGTTTGTAGCTATATCGAAAGTTATCTTACTGAAAGTTACGGATACCCAGGTAAAACCGATTATCGATTTGTTGTCCGATACTGAAATGTAATCTAAAACTGGCAAAACTTGACGCTCTCTTAATCCTCCTTGATAAATTGTCACTACAGGTTTATTCGCTGCATAATTTCTGAGTAAATGTACAGCCAAGACATTTGCCAAAGATTCAATATAAAGTTTGCTCCCTGTATTTCCCTGTTTTAATTCTGTTAGTAACATCATACCGAGCGCCTCAAGTTGTGGATCGCGAGTTTTAAATTCAGGAAGTAATTCCAACTGATCTGGATTCATGGACAATGCAAGTTGTGCAACTTGTTGAATAAACCGAGAAGTAATGCGAATCTGCAAATAATTATCTTCTGAATCCCAACGGGCGAAAAATGGCACTTGAGCAGGTGTAATTGAAATATCTCAGCATTAGGTTGCGGATTAATCGCCGGAGTTTTCTTTGCTTTTTCAACTTTTGTCATGAATGCCTTAAGCCGACTTCGTTGGGATTGATGAGAAACAGGTTGGCTGTACCATTGGCTCCGATTAATCCATCAATGTTTGAGATGGATTTACCTGTAACTCGCATCATGATGTTTTGAATGTTGGCAGTATTATTAAAATGAACGCTGCCACCAGTCGGTACAGAAAACTCTTGAAAACTGTGAAACAGATTTGTGTCTCTAGTTGCTCCACCATCACTCTGAAAATTTATTTGGTTGGGAGAGATGACGATCGATCTTTGTGTACCCAAACTATTATCGCTCTGGATCTGACTCCAAGCATAATCAAAAGGAAAAGCGATCGCTCCACCCATCGCCAAAGCACTCGCTAAAGCTCTCCTTTTGTACCAATGATTCCAATCTGGCATGATAAAACTTTTAAATTACTTGTTGAAGCAGCAGGATACTTCTCAACAAGATGAGAGTATTTTTCCTCCTTTCTCATTATGCAATTTAAGTTTGGAATAGCTTACAAATCGGCGATCAATCTTGCCTTTCTAAGAAAGAATTCCAGCACAGTTTCTTCTCTAGAAATAATATCCGCTCTGCCCTCCATACCCAATTGAATAGAACACTGTTTTTTACCTTGATTTAAAGAAAAACTGTTTGGCTCAATTGTTACTTCATAAAAGGAACCAGCTGTAGCTGATTTTTGAGAGCTAGCTGCTGCCTGAGCTACTGAATTAACATCTCTTTGTGGGGTAAACGCATCAGGAGAAATAGCTTTGACTTTGCCTTTAAGAGTTCCGTAATCTGTATAAGGACAGGCAGAAACTCGCATTTCCACATCTTGTCCTTCTTTCAATTTGCTTTTATTTTGAGGTGCTACTGCTGCTTTGATTAATAACGGGGCATTACTAGGAACAATTTGAGCGATTTCTTCTCCAGGACGCACAGTTTGACCGATGTTTCGCAAGTTTATTTTGGAAATAATACCGTCTGCTGTGGCAATAATTTTAGTCTTTTTAAGGTCTGTTTCTACTTGTTGAAATTCCCGTTTATTGCGCTCAATAGTTTGTTGAATTTCTACCTGTTGCTGGAGCAGGGCTTTGCGTTCTTTGTCTAATGTAGCAATGCTGGCAATACCAGAGGCTTTTTCTTGGGCTATGCGCTGTTGTGCGATCGCAACTTCTGCATCACTCGGATTCAGAACAACCATTGTACGTCGCTGTCTAGCAAGAGCAGCCACAACAGCTTGTTTTAACCGTTCAATTGTTTGTTTTTGTGCTTCAATTACTGCTTTTTGGGCTTCAACTGCTGATATTTGTTGGGCAACAGCTAATTGTGCTTCCTCCAATTGATTTTTAGAAAGTGCTCCTTCATTAGCTACGTTTTGATATCGATTTTGTTTTGACTTAGCTGCTCCCAAAGCAGATTGAGTTGCACTTAAGTTAGCTTGTGCTGACTTTAATTCTGCAAATGCTTTTTGCAATTCTTCCTGAGCAATTTTAACGTTTGCTTCGGCTTCTTCAACTTCAGTAGTGCTGGTAATTTGCTTATCTTGATAGTCCCGACTGCGGCGGCTCAATTCAGCTTCAGCACCAGCGATAACGCGAGTAATTCGATCGGTTTCAGCTACAATCTGGCGATTAATAGCATTAATCTGGGCATTTAGTTGAATGAGTTGTAACTGACTCTGCTGAATGCTACTTTGCAACTGACTCTTTTTGGTTTGCAGTTGAGAGTCATCAATAGTAGCAATAACAGTGTCTTTTTTAACAAATTCATTTTCTTTAACATTGAGGAGCATAATTGATCCTTCAGTTGCAGATTGAACTAACCGCAATTCACCAGCCGGACGAATACTTGCCTCTGCTTTAATAGTAACTTTATATTTGCTGATAGAGGCCCATCCGATCGCTATTCCGACAAAAGCAAGCAGAATCATTCCGCCAAAAGTAGTCCAATAACCAAGGGGCGGGAGAAAATCTTTGTCCTGAATTGGAGGCAGATATTCTGAGTTAGAGTTACTAAGTATCATGGCTGTAATTCCTAATAGGGAAAACTCTAAAATGTAAAAAGTAAAAAAAAATTTTTTTGCTTTTAACTTTTGACTTTTAGCTTTTGACTTTGCTGTTGGGGTGAGAGCAAGAGCATTTTACTAGTGAAGCATTCGTTGCTGGTAGGATGTCGTCTAAGAAATCTAAGTGTTCGCCGGGAAGATAGCGTAACTCCTCTGGAGTGCCTTGGATTTTCAAACGCCCTTCTTCTAGCAACACAATCCAATCTGCTCGTTCGATGACTTTGGGGCGGTGACTAATCATAATCGTGATTTTATCCTGGCGAGAATAGAGCAATTTATTTAGTACTTCGGCTTCACTAATTGGGTCAAGTGCGCCAGTAGATTCATCTAAAATAAGTACTGGTGGATCAGTAGCTATAGCTCTGGCGATCGCTAATCTTTGTCGTTGTCCACCAGAAAGATTTGCCCCAAATTCTCCTAAAACTGTTTGATATTTATCGGGCAATTTACTGATAAACTCATCTGCACCAGCAATCTCACAAGCTTTTACAATTTGTTCAAAACTAATTTGGGGATAACTAAAGCGAAAATTATCAATAATTGACCGACTCCAAAAGTGAGGTTCTTGGGTAACAAGTACCACTTGCTGTCGTAAACATTCTAAAGAAAGGTCTTGCTGATTATAAATACCATAGCGAATGTTACCAGATTGTAGAGAATATAAACCAGCAATCAGTTTGGCTAAAGTACTTTTACCACATCCAGATTTACCGATTAAAGCAGTTACTTTACCGCCCGGAATAGTCAGAGAAAAATCTTGTAAAAGGTCAACTCTTCCCGCATGATGAAAGTTAAGGTTAGTGCAGATGATATTTGCATTACTAGAAAGTTCTGCGATCGGCTTTTTAAAGTCGTTTTCATCTTCTGGAGTAGCGTCTATTACTTCTGTTAAACGCTGAATGACAATTTGAGCAGTTATAAATTCATCAATTAAGCCAATCATTGAACTTAAAAAGCCGAGAAAATTGCCACTCAAGCCGCTAAAGGCTAACAATTGTCCAATGGTTAAAGTACGATTAATTACCAAATAGCTGCCTAACCAAA
The DNA here is from genome assembly GCF_041929345.1 of Floridaenema aerugineum BLCC-F46. Lineage (NCBI taxonomy): Bacteria > Bacillati > Cyanobacteriota > Cyanophyceae > Aerosakkonematales > Aerosakkonemataceae > Floridanema > Floridanema aerugineum. The sequence goes on along the minus strand of NZ_JBHFNQ010000166.1, from coordinate 7,795 downwards.
GTAAGGCAATATTGGTCAGATTGGAGAGTATTCCAGTAATTGTGCCGCTATAAAGTCCTAACTTCATGGTACTCCAGCCCAAGTTAGCTAGACGACCGTAATTTGTTTGATATTCTTGCCAAGCTTGGGGAGTAGCTTGAGTAGTTTTGAGAACTTGGACACCGCGAAAAGTTTCGACGAGAAAGCCTTGGTTTTCTGTGCCTAAAATAATCTGATTGCGGGTTTTTTGGCGCAAGGTGGGAAGGAAAAGCAAACTAACAAAGGTGACAATAACAAAAGCGGCGAGAGAAGCAGCGGTTAGTTCCTTGCTGTAGAAAAGCATAAAGCTCAAGGAAACTATAGCGATAAAAAATTGGCTGGGTAAACCAAGGACAATTTGAGAAACTAGAGTATTAATGGCATTAACATCGGCAATGCGGCTGACGACTTCCCCACTACGACGACCTTCAAAATATGTCAGGGGTAAATGTAATAGTTTTCGCCCGTATTCTAGAATTAAACCTAATTGTAGGCGCTGACCGAAGTGACCAATCAGATGAGATTGTACTAAACCGATCGCACTTGTGATTAAATTCATCAGAATCACCCCAATTGCTACCGTAGTGAGCAGTTGAGTATCTCCCCGCACCAGTACATCATCGGTGAGAAGTTGCATCATCAACGGAGAAGCAAGGGAAAGAAGTCCAATGGCGATATTAATCGCTATTGCTTGAGCGAGAATAAAGCGATAAGGCCAAGCACGGGCTAAATAACGCCCAAAGCCACCGATTTTATCTGATTCTTGCTCTTGAAAGCGGCTGTCGTCTGGCTCTAGCAACAGCATTATGCCATTACCCCAACCAGTTATTAACTCTTCGCGGGTGAGGTAGCGAATGCCGAGTGCTGGATCTGCGATCGTATATTTTCTGCCTTTTTTCCCATACAAAACAACCCAGTGATAGCCTTTCCAATGAATAATGGCTGGTAGGGAAATTTTATGCAAAGTGTCGAGCATTTGCGAGGAAGCTTTGACTTGACGCGCATTAAATCCTAAAGCTTCGGCTCCTCGTCTCAACCCTAGTAGGCTAGTTCCTCGCGCACCTGTGCCCACTGCTTCCCGCACGCGACTGACAGCAAAGGTGCGTCCGTAGTATTTAGCGACTGTGGCAATGCAAGCAGCACCGCAGTCTTCTTCACTGTGTTGTAAAACAAATTGGATTCGCATCTTTAAGACCTTAACCAATAAATTGTTTCCGATTCGGACAGAGGGTGAATTGTTCTATTGCCAGCCAACAAAAATAGGAGCGAGGCATATTTTGCTCCTATGAGCTTCAAAGGAGAGAATATAGCGATCGCGAACGCCCCGATAAAGGCAAAAAATGCTTAACCGAGTAGTATTGAGAGTTATCCTACTTGTTGGAAGGATGAAATCTGGTTGTTAAGGTATTGAGTACCTGGGCCTAGTTTATAATATGCAGGTTGTCCATTTGCCAGAGACCCAAGGGTGTAAGCTGCGCCCTTAAAGTCTCGATCTTTGTAGAATCTCCATTGACCACTCCTGATGATAATCGAACTAATTTGGTCGTTATGTATCAGCTGTCTTTTACCGCCATAATTAAAAGAACCTAGCAAGCCAGTAAAGTCGTCATTATCAAATACTTGCATATTCCAACCGCCCTGAATAGTAGCAGAGGTTTCATTATCAAGTTCTGTAAAAGCAAAAGTTTCAAATTCAGTAATTAATTCAGTCAACAGTTGTTCATGTTGATTGCTTTTCATCTTTTTTATCCTTAATGAAATGTCAATTTGAGTTTTTGTTTGCTCTTGTAAAAAAGAATTTTAAACTGCTTCAGAATTGACGATCTGAAGCAGTTTTACTAAGCATTAAACTCTAGAAGAATTGCCGGAAAACTAGAGCTAAGCACCTACCCGTCGAATACCAGTCAACGAGTCGTTTGGAAGACCAAAAGCAGCAGCATTTTTGTAATTGCCTCTGCCTTTGTCGCTATGTGGCCCTTGATAACCAGAATCTCTGAATAGTTGCCATTTCCCTCTGAAGATTTTGATGGATGAAACCCTGTTATTCCAACCACTACCTATGATAGCGTTGTCGAGGTTACTATCACCATCACCCGTTGTTGCATTGACTCCTAATGATGCCCCTCCAAAGTTATTATGTTCAAACAAGATCACATCTGGGTCAGGACCGTTAAAGTAGACTCTACCTCCACTACAAGTAGCAGCAACTTCATCATCAAGTTCGGTGAAGGCAGGAGCTTCAAATTCAGAGGTTGGTTCTGTAAATAGTGCTTGACGTTGATTGTTTTTCATTTTTGTTTTCCTGATTGAGTGGTAATTGAATTAGCAGTTGTCTGTCTAATCACACTTCTATATTGTGATATTAATTTTGGAATTTCAAGGGAGTTAACCTTATTTTTTGGGCATAACTACAGGAGTTATGTTTTTATTATTTAAATTTCTCTTATTCACAAGAATTTAACTTTAATCTGCCAAATTAAAGCCAAATGTGTTACGGGTTAATTTTTCTGTTGTGTTTATATTTTTATTCGCTCAAATACTACAAGACTTTTGACAAATCAGAGGTGATTTGGACGAATGTACGTTGTTGCGCTTTAGCGAAGCGAGAAGGCGCTAAAGCGCAACAACGTACCTAGAAAATCTTTAAGTCTTGTGGCACTTGCGTAAGTCAGATGATGTTGAAACCATTGTTTTTCTTAAAAATTTTTGCTTCGTTGGGCAATTAAGAAATTTGCAAGTTGTCAATTGTAATTTGGGAATTTTGAATCTTTTGTGTTTCTGTGTTATGGTTTTTCGATCGTGTAGAAAGCCCCATCTGTTTCAGCAATCGATTAATATGATAGGAGCTAATCTCAATTCCCTGTTCTTTAGCGAGATGTTTTGCTAACCATTGCGCTGTCCAACGTTGAAATACGTAACCATACTCGCGAGGGCTATTGCTGACGAGTTCTTTAAGACGATCGCAATATCGCTCATTTACTGTTTTCGGGCGACCCATTGGGCGATCGTTCCAATGATGAGCATTACCTGATTGTGCCATTGAAATCCAGTACCGAGCCATTTCTTGAGAACATCCCAATGCTTTGCAAATTTGCGCCTGAGATTGACCCTCATCCGCCAATAACATGATTTCAATGCGGCGACGGTACTCGGAACGTAAGTCAGTTTCTAGACTGTTGAGGAGAAGTTTTCGTTGAAAAGGCGTTAAGTATCGACTTTGCTTTTCCACAATAATACCTCCCTAAACTACTTTCAGTGTAAAAAATGGATATAGAAGGAACCTCTGAAGAACATCTTGATTTTGCCTAAACGAAAGACTTAACTTATCTCTAACTTTCGTTGACTACAGTGATCTTCTAGTCCGCTGTTTAAGAAACTGAAAGAATATTTATTTGGAGATGTAGTCGATCAACATTATCTTAGTAACCGCAATTTGTATTTACCTCCTCACTAATGCCAGAGATAGCTGAGGCTATTTTGGAAGCAAAGGAAGGTGAAGCGATCGGACCTATTCAAACAAAGTTGGGTTATCACATTGTTAAAATTGAAAAATGGTTTCCTATAGAACTCAATGAAGTTAGAGAGCAAGTATTAGAAACTCTTTTCCAAGAATGGCTAGAAACCAGAATTTAGCTTTTCACCGATGTATATATCATGACGAAAAACTACGGTTTAAGATCGATCGCCGCTTTGTTGCTGCCATCCATGTAGAAAGGCACGGATTGATGTTGATGTAGAATTTTCCATTCACTATTGATTTTGTAAAAGCAGAGAGTCTCACGCACCCAGATGTCTGTTTTACTGCCATCGCTCCTCGTTCCGCTGATTTGGTTCAGGCTATAGCAGAAAGCAACTTCATCGCTTGTAGTGATGTGCAAGTCACGAATTTCGTAGCCGATTGAGCCTTGAAATGAAGCAAACCACTCCTCCAAATTCTTTTTGCTGGAACCTTCATTTCCTTTGATTTGAAGGGGAGGTGCAAGAACAAACATAACGGTATCCGCAGCATAGCAAGATGTTAAACGATCGACATCCTTAGTACGGATCGCGTTAGTCAACTCATCTATCAATGTGCGTATTAGGACTTCATTCTTCACCTTATTACTTTCAGTTGACATAGCTTCCTCTCAGAAAGTCCCTTTTTCAATGAAAACAGTTGCTACAGCTGCACCTAAACTTGAGCCAATTATAATTCCGATAACGACGTTGCCGAATACTGTACCAATGAGAGAGCCGATCCCAATGCCGATCGCAATTCCTATAGCCATGTATGTCCCTTTGCCTGCAAACATATCTAGATATCTCCTTATTAAAATGTTAAGGTTGGCATTAAGTTGATGAAATGATATTTTTCAATATTGGCAATTATAGGGTTAGTTTTCCACTGTCTAAAGTCGCAGAAAAAGATGACTAAACATCAACGAAAGTCAGATGTTTATTTATGCTTTCGCTGAGGTCTGTTCTGACTTTTCTCTGAGGTTTCTTAAAAGTTAAATTCTTAGACTAGAAGGTAGCTAAAGAAAAAGGAATCAGTAAATTCCCATTTCTTAGCAAGCAAACTATATCAACCAAGGAAGACAAATTATGCGTTTAAGTAATAGGAATGTTTCTGGTGCGATCGCTAATGCTAATAAACAGGGTTTGATGAAATTAAGCCGGATTGCGGCAGCTGTCGCCACTTCCACAGCTTCTCTTCTGATTATGAGTAGTGTTCCAGCTTCCGCTGCCCCTGCACCACAATGCCTGAAAACTAGGCTTAACGACAGTGGCTACACCGACCATCTAACTGTGCGGAACACTTGTAAAACTAATCAGCGGGTAAAAGTTGTTCTTGCATTTGCCCGTGACGGTGCTTGTAGATCTATAGCTGCTGGTCGTAGCTCTAACTGGAAATGGTCTTACCCAGGTCGCTTTGATCGGCTGGAAAGATGCTGATCTCCTGTACTGAATTTAGCTGGGACGATAGACTGAATTGGCATAAATTGCCAGTTGTGCTCGATTCCGCAGGTTCAAGCGATCGAATAAATGAGTTACATGAGTTTTCACTGTACCTTCGGAAATATAGAGTTCTTTGGCAATTTCTCGATTCGTCAGACCATTTTTAATCAGACGCAATACATCTTGTTCACGCGGAGTTAATGATTCTAAATCAGGGGTTGTTGGTTCTGATTGAGCCATCTCGGTTTCCGATGTGTTCGCCATCAGTTTTTCCATCAGCCCCGGTGCCATTTGAGTGTAGCCACGATGGGCAAGTCGGATTGCCTGCACCAACTCATCTGCTGGCATATCTTTGAGTAAATAACCCTTAGCACCTGCGCGAATTGAGTCGGAAATATATCGATCGTCATCGAAAGTACTCAGCACAAGAACTTTTACGTCTGAGAACTGCTGACAGATGGCTCTTGTAGCGGCTCGACCATCCATAACAGGCATTCGCACATCCATCAATACTAAATCTGGATTCAAGGCAGCGACCTGTTGAATAGCAACTTCTCCATTATTAGCAATGCCAACAACGCATAAATCAGGTTCTAACTCCAACATTGTTTTTAGCCCCTGACAAATTAATGTCTGATCGTCTACAAGTAGTAGACGAATTTGGGCTATTTCTGATTCAGAATATTTGCTCATCGCGCCTTTTCCTTGTCCTAGCAACCACTAAAAGAGCTAGTTCAAATCTGCTGCCCTTGATTGGAATAACTCCCTATAGTTTCAGTGTGGCTTGATATGCGATCGCATTCTTGTTCCGAAAGAATGAGGTTTTCTAATATATCTTCAGATATACAAAATTTTTAAATTATCTATCAGCCTGTTCAAGCTTATTTTATATGGGAAGTTTAACAATAATTCGGCAACCTGCACCTGGTTCTGTTTCCAGTTGCCAAATGCCACTCCTCGCCGCAACTCTTTCTCGCATTCCTTGCAGCCCAAATCCAGCATCATGTTGTAACTCTGGGTTAAATCCTTGACCATTATCTTCAACTATTAAATTCACATAATCTGGAGTTGTGCTGAGTTTGATGTTAACTTGAGTAGCTTGAGCGTGTTTTCTAATATTCGTTAATGCTTCTTGGACAATGCGATATAGTGTCTTACTCATTTGCGGATAAATGATAGTTTGCCTATCAATTTTTGTGGAAATGGCAATGCCTGTTCCCTGTTGAAAATCATTTACCAAGTCAGCAATAGTCTCCTCTAATGGTGGCTGTTCTAAAGAATCCTCTCGTAAAGCTTTAACCGATCGCCTTACCTCCTGCATTGCCGTTGTTGCTAATTGTTGTGCCTGTTGGAGAAATAAATATGCCTTATTTGGATCGCGTTGCCAAAGTTTAACAGATGTTTGTAATTGGATGTTTTGTGCCGTCAGAGTATGCCCCAGAGAATCATGAATTTCACGGGCAATGTGGTTTCTTTCCTGCACTGCTGCTAACTCTTCAATCCTTAAAGCATACTGCCGCAACTGCTCATGAGCAACCGCCAATTCTTCTTTTGCTTGCCGTTCAGATAATAGAGTACTAACCAATTTCAAGACAAAGAATAAACCTAAACCAAACATTAATGTTTCCGCGATTAGGTGCATCCAAAAGAGATGGCGATCGCTCGCCTCCACCAGTAAGGTAATATTTTGGACATAACGCACTTGATGAACTAGAAACAGCAAAAAACTTAATCCGGCAACTGCCCAACGAATCAGCGGTTTGAATAAAAAGCAACTTTGAATTAATACAATCAAATACAAGGTAGGTAAAACGTGCAAATATCCCAGAGTCGCACCGTAGAAAACTAAAAAAATTTCCAGTCCTACATAAAGCAATTTGTACAACAGTTTACCACCAGGCAACAAAGCTGCCATAACACTGAGAATACCCAGAACAAACAAGTGTTGCACTGGGATTAGTCTCTCTTCAAAAAATTCCCTGATTGCAAAAGAGAAACAGGTAGCTATCATCACCCATTCAGCGTAGAGTAGAAAGCGAAACGGATTCGGTTGAATTTTGAGCGCTCTTAGAAAGGGAATCATAGTATTAATTGTAATAATGGTTGCTCTACTAATACTATGAATTTTTGCTTTTCGCCATCATACTTTCGTTGTGAATTACGCTTTTATACTCAGACGAAAGTTAGAGATGAGATCATCATTTCTTGAAACGAAAACTATGATGTTTTTCAGATCGAGAGAAAATTGGTTTACCCATAACAGCATTTTTTAAGTTGCGGGTGCAGATTGAACACTGTCAACGATTGCGAGAATTGGCGATCGCTCTGCCTGAAGTGATTGAGGCACATCGCGTTGTGGGCAACGAATATTACATTTTGAAAGCAGTTCTCCCTTCCATGCAACATCTCGAAGCAATGATGGAGCGATTTTTGCAACTGGGAGCGGTCGAAGTTTCCATTGTTTTATCTACAGTTGTGGCTGACAAAGCAATTCAACACCAGTCGTGATTAGCTCTGCTATCTAAAGCTTTTTGAAGTATTGGGCGATCGGCAATAGTCTAAAACCGAGTTTTTCATAAGTGCGACGGGCGGGAGCATGACCTGGATCGCCGCCAGTTTCGACCATTGCAATCGACATTCGGGCCCCTTTCATCCAATCAAGAGCGAATTGGGTCAGAGTGCTGCCAATACCACGACCTTGAACAAAAATGTTGAGCGCAGTCCCTACCTAAACTTCGTTATAGGTAGGGTTAGCGAAACCAACATAAAAATGCGTAGCAACGATTTATTCTGGATTCTCTTGGTTCTGCACATATTCTATAAGTTTATTTAGTGGTGC
>NZ_JBHFNQ010000165.1:0-25888 GCF_041929345.1 Floridaenema aerugineum BLCC-F46 | reverse complement strand
GAGCGACAGAAGCTCAAGCTGGCACGCACCTGTAGGTGTCATGAATTAGATAACGTTTACCTGAAGACTTAGGTGAACTGGTCACATCTTGGGCTCTTTCAAGCCCCCGTCACAGCGTAGCTTGACGGTGGGTTTGTGACTGCCCTAACATTCCTATTACTCCTACTACTTACTTGCGAACGCTAAGCGGGCGCATATCAATCCAAACTTCCTTAATGTAGTGCAAGCATTCTTCCTTAGATCCACTTTTACCAGCATCTTTCCAACCCAGTGGAAGCTCCCGGTAGGTTGGCCAGATTGAATATTGCTCTTCATGATTAACAACAACTTTATAAATGATTGTATCTGCCATGTTGTTCTGACTCATAACTTTTTTCTTTGAATTTTAAGTACATTAATCTAAATTTTTCCTCATTTTTGCATGATTTATAATTTATTTATATATCTATAAATAAATTTATATTTATTATTTTTTTTTACATAAAATCTAAATAACTTTTATTTTAGTTTTTAGAAATAAGTAAGATCTTCTGATATATAATTTGACTTGAGATTCAGACTGAGCAACTCGCTCTGTTAACCCTCAAAATACCAACCAGCCTAAAGCGCAAATCCTACGATTCCTAGCTAAAGCTTTACCCAGATCGCAGTTGAATACTATTAGCAAAGAGAACGTGAAATGATTAAATACAACCAGATCGAGTCAACATTATGGAAAACAACAGAAGCTTTATCCCTGAGTGCAGAATCCATAAAGATGCTATTTGAAAATAAAATTCCGCTCGTTCGGATTGAGAAGTTTGCGACTCCCCAAGAGTGTGAAGCACTGGTAACTCAAGCTAACTTGCTGGGCTTTGATGTTTACCAGAATGTTACTCCTAAAATTGAGCGGATTGGGATTACAGTCTTTGAGTATAACAACATTGGTAAAGAGGATTACTTTCAAGCGGTAGAAAGAGCTAGGAAGGAACAATATCGCATCACTTCGGCTTCCTTTAATCCATTAGAACGCCTGATGGCAACGATGCAAAACCAAACTGGTAGAACTGTAAGAATTGCCTCAGAATCTTCGTGGGGGAGTTACCATGCAGGTTTAACCAGAAAAATTGAGGAAGGGACACAATTACACATTGATTACGCCCCAACAGAACAACTTGGATGGGAGGTGAGTAAAGTAGTTGCACAATTGGCTTGGAATTTGTATCTTCAAATATCTTTAAACGATAGCGGTAAAACTTATATTTACGATCGGCAGTGGCATCCGGGAGATGAGACATATAAGCTCGATTCTTATGGATATAATAATGCTGTTGTTTCAGGTGCCAGCTCGCTCAACTTCCAGCCACAAGTGGGAGATGTCTACATATTCAATACCCGAAACTATCACACCGTTGAGCCAATTAAGGGGCAGCGTGTAACATTTACCTCTGCAATCGGACTACTTCCTAATGATGAAATTATTTTCTGGTCTTGACTCCGATCGAATAACATTTATGATTGACTATAATTCGGAGAAATATCAATGGTATTAGCAGCTGTTTTAACTGCGCCTAACCATCCAGTTGAATTGCAACAATTGCCAGAGCCAGTATTAGAAAAGGGTGGCATTATATTGCAAACTATCTACTCAGAAATTTGTGGTACAGATGTACATTTATTTCGGGGCCATTTAGAGGGAGTACCCTATCCGATAATTCCTGGGCACTTCTCAGTGGGAAGAGTAGTTGATGTAGGCGGAAAGATTACAGATATCAAGGGTCAACCTGTTCAAACTGGATCAATTGTCACGTTTCTTGATGTTAACGAAACTTGCAACAATTGCTGGTATTGTTTAGTGGCAAAAACATCCACTCGTTGCCCACAACGTAAAGTCTATGGTGTTACCTACTCATCGACAGAAGGTTTACTCGGTGGGTGGTCGCAACTGATTTACCTTAAACCGGGAGTTAAAGTGCTAACGCTACCGGAAGAAGTCACGCCTACCCGATTCATTGCAGGCGGATGTGCATTGCCAACAGCCCTGCACGCTGTCGATCGAGCACAGATTCAAATTGGCGATCTTGTAGCAGTGCAAGGGTGCGGCCCAGTTGGGTTAAGTGTAGCAATCTTAGCCTTATTATCAGGAGCAGGTCGAGTCATCGTTATTGACAAATATGAAAGTCGCTTAACTGTTGCTAAATCCTTTGGTGTGGATGATGCGATCGCCATTGACGATCAAGCCCCACAACAGCACATCGATCGAGTTCTGGAATTAACCAATGGTCGGGGAGTCGATGTCACAATCGAAGCTACAGGAGTTCCTATTGCAATTAAACAAGGCATTGCCATGACCAGAGATGGCGGTCGCTATGTAGTTGTAGGACACTACACGAATACAGGTGAAATCTGGCTTAATCCCCATTTAGAAATTAACCTCAAACACATCGACATTCGAGGCACATGGGGCATCGACTTTAGCCACTTTTACAGAATGATTGAGTTACTCAAACGTCATCGCCATCAAAATCGAGAAATTCCTTGGGAGCTCTTTATCAGTCGTTTTTACAGGTTAGAAGAAATTAATCAAGCATTAGCAGATGTGGAGAAGGGTTTGGTCTTAAAAGCTGCAATCCAACCCAACCCATTTTAATTTTAATTAAGAAAGTATTCGCTTTAGAGGAACACAAATGCGATCGGATCTGCAAATGGCTTTTATAGGTAGTGGTGTTATGGCGGAAGCCATGATTAGTGGATTACTTGCAAAAAAGGTTGTGACAGCCGACCAAATTATTGCCAGCGATCCATTAGAAAGTCGTCGCCTCTATATGCAGCAGACATACTCTATCCGAACCACAAGCCACAACACAGAAGCAATTCAGGGAGCAGCGATCGCTGTATTGAGTGTGAAGCCGCAAGTGTTGGGATCGCTCATGCAGACCCTTAGAGGTAAAATTGCCTTGGATACCCTAATCATGAGCATTGTAGCCGGAGCGAGTATAACCTCACTCAGCCAAGGTTTGAACCATGCCTCTATTGTCCGCGCTATGCCAAATACCCCGGCTCAAGTAGGAATGGGAATGACTGTCTGGAGTGCATCCCCAGAAGTGACGGAGGTACAGCACTCATATAGCAAAATCATCCTTCAAGCATTAGGAGAAGAGATGGAAGTTCTGCACGAATATGAAATTGATAGGGCAACAGGAATAAGTGGTGCTGGCCCTGCTTTTGTGTTTCTCTTGATCGAAGCTATTATCGATGCTGGGGTTCAGATGGGATTTACTCGTGACCAAGCTCAAATCCTGACGTTGCAAACAATTGCAGGTAGCGTGGAACTGATGCGCCGAACCAACGAACATCCAACTAAGTTACGCAATCAAGTTACCAGTCCAGGGGGCGCTACGGCGGTGGGGCTTTACGAACTAGAAAAAGGGAGGATTCGGACTACGATTTGTGATGCTGTCTTTGCTACTTTTGAACGAACTCAGAAGTTGGGCAAGCTGAGTTAGATTTTTCAATGAAGTATATCAACCTAAATTTGTAGATGCTTCAGTTTTATGATGGGAGATTTGATCGATGAGCGGATTAGATAATACTTCAAATAATGCTGCTAAGAAATCCTTGACTGAGCAAAAGCAAGAATTATTCAAACTTCTGCTTCAGAAAAAAGGTATCCATGTAAAGCAAAAAGATGTTATTCCTCGTCGATCGCTTTCTGCCGAAAATTGTGTTTCATTTGCCCAACAACGTCTGTGGTTTTTGGCTCAGTTAGAAGGAGCTAGCGTGGCCTATAATATGCCAGCAGTGCTTCGCATCAAGGGAAATCTTGAAGTTGCTTGTCTGCAAAAGGCTATAGATACAATTATCCAGCGCCATGAAGTATTACGCACAACCTTCAAACCCGTTAATGGTCTGCCAGTTCAGGCGATCGCATCAAACCCTGGAATTATCATTCCACTGATTGATTTGCAAGACCTATCCGCAGATATAAAGCACTCAGAAACAAAACGAATCACCCTTGAAGCAACACAAACGCCGTTTGACCTAGAGAAGGGCCCTTTACTGCGTGCAAGTTTATTGCGCCTCCATCCTCAAGAATATCTTTTGATTCTAACGATGCACCACATCATTTTTGATGGCTGGTCGATCGGCATTTTGGTACGAGAACTCTCCACGTTATACCCAGCTTTCTTAAACAAAGAGGCAATTTCTTTACCAGACCTGCCAATTCAGTATGCAGACTTTGCTCATTGGCAGAGGCAATGGCTCGCTGGCGACGTGCTGGAAACCCAACTGGCATACTGGCAGAAACAGTTGACCGGGGTACCACCCCTTGATTTGCCCACAGATTATCCCCGTCCTCCCGTGCAGACTTACCAAGGGGCAAAATACTCCTTTGGGCTGCCTCAAAGTTTAGCACAGTCATTAAAACAGTTCAGTCAAGGGCAAGGAGCGACTTTATTTATGACGCTTCTGGCTGCTTTTGCCAGCCTGTTAGGACGCTACAGCAGTCAAGATGACTTTGCGATCGGTTCACCTATTGCTAATCGCAATCGACCGGAATTAGAGGGATTGATTGGTTTCTTTGCTAATACACTGGCTTTTCGTGTCAATTTAAAAGGGAACCCGACTTTTATTGAGTTACTAAGTCATGTACGAGAGATGGCAATGCAGGCTTATGCTCATCAGGATCTACCCTTTGAGATGTTAGTTGAAAAATTAAAGTTAGAGCGAAACCTGAGTTACAATCCTCTATTCCAAGTGATGTTTGCTTTGCAGAATGCGCCCAGTGATAAATTAAATCTGCCCGGTTTACGAATAGAGCGAGAAGAAATTGACAGCGGTACTTCCCATTTTGATTTGTCTTTGCACTTATGGGAGAGTGGTGATGGTTTGAGTGGATTCGTGACTTACAATACTGATTTGTTTGAGTTGGCGACTGTGATTGATTTGGTGAGTCGTTTTCAAAGACTGCTAGAAGGGATTTTGAGTTGTCCCACTCAACCGTTATCAAATTTGCTGCTTTTGAGTGAAACAGAACAGCAGGAATTACTCGAAAAAAGTAATGCTGTGGCTGTTAATATTATGGAGCGGGTGCTTTGTCTGCATCAGTTATTTGAAGCTGAAGTAGAACGTAACTCGCAAGCGATCGCGCTCATTGCTGGCAGTCATAAATTGACTTACCAAACATTAAACGAGCAAGCCAATAAGTTAGCTCACTATCTACAATCCTTGGGAGTAGAACCAGGAATTGTAGTTGGTATTTGTCGGGAACATCCTTTGCAACTCATTGTGGCATTGCTAGGGGTTCTAAAAGCAGGAGGGACTTGCGTACTAATGGAATCAGCTTCTTCAAAAGCAGCCCTAGACCTAACTTGCCAAAGGACAAAACCAAACATTATTTTGACTGAAACACGCTTGATTTCGCATTTCTCTCAACTTGATACAACTGAGTGGAAAAGCCGAGTCTTCTGCCCGGATTCCGAGGAAGAAGCGATCGCCAAACAAGCTCATAATAATCCTAGCAGTAGTGTCACAGTAACAACCCTGGCACAGCTTCTCTATGCCTCTAATCGTTTGGTACAAATCGATCACCATAGTTTATGCACTCGAATCGCTCAAATCCAAAGCTTGTTTCAGCTAGAGAGTGAAGATAGTTGTCTAACTACCACATCCCTTGTTCAAGAAACAGCATTTCTGGAGATTTTCTGGACTTTAACCACAGGGGGAAAATTGATCGCACCCCTAGAAGCAGAACGGCAGAACCCATCAAGATTGACGACTCTGATTGAAGAATACCAGGTTAGTGTACTTCACAGTTTGCCAGAGAGCTTGACTGATTTAGTCAACTGCTTGAATCACGAGGGATATAGCCAGCCTCTCAGTTCGCTGCGAATGGTTCTGTATCGCGGTGGGCAGATACCGCAGGCGATCGCCCAAGCATTCAGACAACATTACACGGGTGACTTGTGGTATCTCTACACTCTACCAGAAGCGGGTGCGATCGCAGCTTACAAACATCCTTCAGACAGTCAATCATCCATCAGTTATATCCCCTCCGGGTCACTCCTAGTTTTAGATCGATACCTCCAGCCAGTACCAGTAGGCATGAAAGGTAAAATTTACGTTGGTGGGAATAGATTGGCTAGGGGATATTCCTGCAATTGTGTCGAAACAGCTGCACGCTTTGTGCAGATTTCTAATTTAAAAGATCTTAAAAAAGATATTCAAGATCCCTGGTTTAGCACAGGTATAACAGGGCGATGGCTAAGGGATGGAACATTAGAATTACTCGATTCTTCCACTCGACAGGTTTGGATTGAAGGATACCAAATTAGCCTTGAAGAAATCGAAGTAGTTGTGTTAGCGATACCCGTAGTAGAAGACTGCCGAGTTTTGGTCAGAGAAACTATTAGTAAAACTTCAGAACTGATTGCCTACGTTGTTTTGTCAGAACGGTTTAGCATAGAACAATTGCAAAAACAGGTACAAAGCTGTCTACCTGCTCATTTATGCCCAACCACCTATTTATTGCTCCCATCCCTCCCAATAACCGCATCTGGCGAAATTGATGACCAAGCCCTTGCTCAAATCTCAGTCGTTGATGCTAAAGAAGCCCAACAATGGGAGGAACGGTTGCAATCCATCCCAGAATTGGGACAATTAGCAGTTGTTGTGCGGGAAAAATTCTCCCAATTACCTCTGCTGCACCTGTCGGATGTGATGTCGCAAAATCCATTGATGACGACGCGAATCCCGGAAACTTCAACAAAGATGCCATTCGATCAAACCCCTCATCCAGAAAAGTCAGAACCAAAAACTTGGGCGATTAGTGATGGAGGGAAGCTGGTGATTCCAGCAGACGCACCCAGAACATTAACAACTGCGCTAGTTGAAACTGCAAGGAAATACCCAAGTCAGGGAATTGTCTTTATCCAAACAGATGGCTCAGAAGTCTTTCAATCCTATAGTTTCCTACTAGAGGAAGCCAAGTGTAAATTGACGGGCTTATCTCACAACGGACTTAAGGCGGGCGATCGGGTAATTCTCCAAGTCTCCCACCTTCAGGATTACTTTTCAACTTTGTGGGCTTGTATTCTCGGTGGTATTATTCCAGTTACTGTTGCAGTCGCCGCTACATACAACGAACATAACGTTGTAGCGAAAAAACTGCTGAAAGTTTGGGAACTACTGCAACAGCCAACTATTTTAGCAAGTGAAAACTTAATCGAGCCAATTACAAATCTGGGTAAAGCCTGTGTAGACAAGGCGCTGTCGGTTCTCCCGATCGAATCATTACATCATTATCCCCCTGCTTCGGAAATTCATCCTAGTACCCCTGAAGGTGTCGTATTCTTACAGCTAACTTCTGGAAGTACAGGGGTGCCGAAAGTAGTGCAGGAAACCCATCGAGGCATTATTACCCACATTCATGCCGCTCAACAATTCAACGGTTATCGGTCTTCTGATGTTTCTTTAAACTGGCTGCCGCTAGATCACGTTGTTCCTTTATTAACTTGTCACTTTAAAGATGTTTATTTAGGCTGTCAACAGGTTGAAGTGCCAACAGCCCTGATTCTGGAAAATCCCCTCAATTGGCTCGATTTGATTCAACGCTATCAGGTTACTCATACTTGGTCTCCGAATTTTGGCTATAAATTAGTGAGCGACGCACTTGATCGGGTATCAGATAGGCATTGGAACCTAGCTTCGATTAAGTTTTTCATGAATGCTGGAGAGCAGGTCACTCGACCAGTTGTGCAAGAATTCCTAGAAAAAGTTGCTTCTTTTGGGGTATTCCCCCAAGCGATGCAGCCTGCATTCGGTATGGCAGAAGTCTGCACCTGTATGACTTATCAAAATCAGTTTCAGATGGATGGAACTGGAGTCCACTGCATTCAGAAATCTAGCTTGGGTGGAAATCTGCAAATTGCTAGCACGACAGACGAGACAGTTAGTGAGTTCGTTGACTTAGGTAAGCCCGTGCCTGGGGTGCAGATTCGGATTACTGATGCTAATAATCAAGTGTTACCCGAAGGCGCGATCGGTCAATTACAAATCAAGGGAGATGTTGTTACTCCCGGCTATCTAGATAACCCGGAAGCAAATCGCCAAGCCTTTGTGGGCGATGGGTGGTTCAACACAGGTGACTTAGGGTTTATTCTCGATCGCCGCTTGACCTTAACCGGACGGCAGAAAGAACAAATTGTCGTCAATGGAGTGAACTACTATTGCTATGAGGTTGAGGATTTAGTCAATAGTATTGCCGGGGTTGAACCAACTTATGTCGCTGCTTTGGGTTTTGACGATCCGAATCGAGGAACAGAAGGGTTAGCGATCTTCTTTGTACCGAAATCGTCCGTCAGCATTACTAATCTGATTAAACAGATTCGGACTTACGTAACATCAAATCTTGGTATCACTCCAGCTTGTATTATCCCAGTCACAAAGCAAGAATTCCCGAAAACCACCAGTGGCAAAATCCAGCGCGGTCATCTCAAGCAACAGCTAATTATGGGGGCGTTTGAGGAAGCACTCAAGCAGATAGACCTCAAACTAGGCAACGAAAACACAATCCCCAGTTGGTTTTATCGCCCAATCTGGAAGCGCAAACAAGCTCATGTTGTCCAGAAACAGTTACAAACTGGACATTATCTGATTTTTATGGATTCCTTGGGTCTAGGCACGTTCCTCTGCCAAAAACTTCAACAAGCCGAGCAGCAGTGTATTTGTGTTGAGATTGGGAGTTCTTTTGCCCAAATCGATGCCACTCACTATCGCATCGTCCCTGACCATCTCGATAGCTATCAACAATTGTTTGAATCTCTAGCATCGAACAACATTCACATCGGGCAAGTGATTCATCTGTGGAATTATGAAAACCATGAGCAGGCGATCGCCAACCTGTCTGAACTTGAAGCGGCTCAAGGACGGGGTATTTATAGCTTATTGTTCCTTGTGCAGGCACTAACAACCATTCAACGTACACAACAACCTGTTCGACTGCAAGTAATTTCCACTTGCACTCAGAGCGTTGTCCCAGGTGACATTGTTGCCCCAGAAAAAGCATTGATGCTGGGCTTGATCAAAACTATAAACCAGGAGTTTCCTCTGCTTACTTGCTCTCATATCGATCTGCCAATCGATGCTGTGGCGGTGAATGGCGATCGCATTCTGTGGGAGTCTCAGCTTTGTACTAAGGATCTCGAAATTGCTTACCGCGATCGACAACGTTGGGTGCCTAGTCTGGAACGAATCGATCTGAGCCACACCGAGAAACAACCACTACCGTTTAAATCCGGTGGAATGTACCTGATTAGTGGCGGATTGGGTGGAATTGCGGTTGAAATTGCCAAGTTTCTGCTCAAACAGTATCAGGCACATATCATCTTAGTAGGGCGAACCCTCCTACCCGATCATGAACCTGATGCCGAAGTAACAGAAAAATTTGGTTCATCTGCCGATCGCCTAAAAACTTACTACGAATTAAAGCGTTTGGGAGGAGCCTGTCTCTATGCAGCAGTAGATGTCAGCAATCTCGAACAACTTCAGCAGGTAGTCGATCGAACCCAAGCCCTTTGGCAACGTGAATTAGATGGCGTGATCCATTTGGCGGGTGTATCCCACGAGTGTTTATGCTCAAAAGAAACGCGGCAAGGGCTAGCTGCAACGTTACACGCTAAAGTTTCTGGTACATATACACTCCACCAACTGCTCAAACCACAACCTGAGAAGTTTTTCATTAGTTTTTCATCTGTAAACGGTTTCTTTGGTGGCTTTGCGGTAGGAGCATACTCCGCCGCCAACTCTTTCCTAGAAGCTTTTGCCCAAGAGCAGCGACGACAGGGACTCCGAAGTTACTGTTTTGCCTGGAGTATGTGGGATGAAGTTGGTATGAGTCAGCATTCCCAGACAAAAGAGCAAGCTCAGACTCGTGGGTATTGCCTGATTAATAAACAGCAAGGACTACAGTCATTCTTGGCAGCATTGCAGTATGGCCCAACTCAACTCTTGATTGGCTTAAACGATCGCACCCCCAACATCCGCCGCTATATAAAAACAACACCAGAACCTTTGCACCTGTTAAGGTTCTACTTGACGGGAGACTCAGATGTTTTGAAATCAAAGTTGGCGCAGTTGGGGATCTGCGATCGCTTTGGCATCCAAAGTCCTTGGGATAGCGTTCACTCTAGTGAATTACCCTTAACCGAAACGGGAGTCCTCGATCGAGAACAGTTAATCGCCCTCGATCGGCAAAATGCCCGTCCCGTCCAAGAATTGATTGCGCCTCGAACCGACATAGAACAACAAGTTGCCCAGATTTGGCAGGAGATTTTGAGTTTAGCCAAGGTGGGAGTTAATGATAACTTCTTTGAATTAGGTGGTCATTCCCTTTTGGGAACACAACTCGTTTTTCGCCTATCTCAAACCTTTGCCATTGACCTCTCAATCCAAAGCTTATTTGAGCATCCCACAGTTGCAAAACTTAGTGCTGCGATTGAGACCGCGATTCATCGCACTCAAGCTTTGACTGCTTCTTGTATCCAACAGGTTTCCCGTGATGAGTTCCTACCTTTGTCTTTTGCCCAGCAACGCCTTTGGTTCTTGGATCGGCTGGAGGATGGAAAAAGTGCTACCTATAATATGCCAACTGCATTATATCTGACAGGTTCGTTGCAACTTGAAGCACTAAAGCAGAGCATCACCGAGATTATGCGTCGCCATGAAGTCCTGCGAACTACCTTTCCCACAGTGAATAACTTGCCAGTTCAAGCGATCGCGACAGAAGCCCAACTTCATTTAACCCAACTGGATCTGCAAAAGTTAACCCCCGATCGGCAGACAACAGAAGTCCTACAGTTAGCCAGAGAAGAAGCCCATCGTCCCTTCGATTTGGCAAATGGCCCCCTGCTGCGGGTGACGTTACTGAAGCTAGGGGAGGAATCTCATGTATTGTTAGTGACTATTCATCACATTTGTTCCGATGGTTGGTCTATTGCAATTTATACCCACGAACTATCGATCCTTTATCAAGCTTTCTCTACGGGTGCTACCTCACCTTTACCAAAATTGCCAATTCAATATGCTGACTTTGCCTATTGGCAGCATCAGTGGTTGGCGAGTTCGGAGTTCGATCGACAGCTTGCTTATTGGCAAAAACAACTGCAAGATGCACCTCCAATTTTGAAGTTGCCGAATGACTATCCTCGCAAGGCGGTACAGAGCTTTCAGGGTAATGCTCAAGCTTTTATCCTCACACCAGATTTATCCAAGGAACTGAAGGTTTTAAGCTGTGCAACACAAACAACTCTCTTTATGGTTCTGTTTGCTGCGTTTGCGATCGTTTTACATTATTATTCCGGTCAAGACGATCTGGTACTGGGAACTGATGTTGCTAATCGGAACCGAGCCGAGACGGAAGGTTTAATAGGATTCTTTGTTAATCAATTAGCACTGAGGCTCGACCTTAGTGGGAATCCAAACTTTAGCAAAGAATTACTTAGCAGAGTGCGAGAAAGGGCATTAGAAGCATACTCTAATCAGGATCTTCCTTTCGATCGCTTAGTGGAAAAACTAAATACCGAACGTAGTCTCAGCTTTAACCCAGTTTTTCAAGCTAAGTTAGTGCTGCAAAATACGCCAAAAGTAAATTTGGAATTGCCCGGACTAACGATTAGAAAATTGGTAGTCGAGAACGAAACGGCAAGCTATGACCTGTTGCTGAACGTTGAGGAGACTGAACAGGGTTTGGAGTGTTCTTTGAGATACAGTACGGATTTATTCAAACCAACAACGATCGCACGGATAGTAGAGCATTTCCAGATAGTTTTACGCACAGTGGTAATGCAACCCGATCTACAACTCAACGAACTAGAAAAACTTCTGGCTGATACCGATAGAACACAACAGCAGCAAGCCGAACAAGAAATAGCAAAAGTCAGTTTGCAGAAGCTGAAAAGTCGCCGGAGAAAGGAGGAATAATTAATCGTTAATTTTGTAATTTACGTTGATCTACAAGTAAGAACCTACTGAAATTATGGAAGATAGCATATCTCAATCTCAAGCACAGAAGAAATTACAACGAGCAAAGCGACGCTCATTTAATCCACAGCAACAGGACTGGGTTAAAACCAGTTTTCTCAATACCGATTCATCATTACCTTTGGTTGTTTCACCCGCAATGGATGGGGTGAATTTAACCAGTTGGGCTAGCCAGCAACGGAGTTGGATTGAATCTTCTCTATATCAGTATGGCGGTTTGCTGTTTCGGGGCTTTCGCATTGATAGCACAGATGATTTTGTTCAGTTTATTCAAGCTACATCCCAAGGTGAATTATTGGAGTATATCTATCGTTCAACACCACGAACCCAACTGCAAGATAAGGTATACACTTCGACTGAATACCCAGCAGATCAATTTATTTCTATGCACAATGAAAATGCTTACTCGACGAGTTGGCCGATGAAAATCTGGTTTTGTTGCCTTCAACCTGCGCTGCAAGGAGGCGAAACTCTGGTTGCTGACAGCCGCAAAGTTTTTCAGAGAATCGATCCAGCAGTGCGGCAAAAGTTTGCGGAAAAAAAGGTGATGTATATCCGTAATTATGGTGATATTGACCTTTCTTGGCAGGAGGTGTTTCAAACGAACGATCGCTCTGATGTTGAAGCTTATTGTCGGCAAGCTGGCATTGAGTTTGAGTGGAATGGTGAAAAACTGAGGACGAGTCAGGTGTGTCAAGCGATCGCTTCCCATCCGAAAACGGGCGATCAGGTGTGGTTCAATGTGGCTCATATCTTTCATATCTCTAACTTTGCTGAGGATATCCAAAAATCGCTCTTATCGGTGTTTCAACCAGAGGATATGCCACGTCATGCCTGTTACGGAGATAGGCAACCAATGGAGGTTTCAACACTCAATGAGATTCGAGCCGCATATCAAGCTGAAACGATCGCAATTAAATGGCAGAAGGGAGATATTTTGATGTTGGACAATATGTTAGTCGCTCATGGACGTAAGCCTTTTACTGGTGCGAGGCAGGTAGTTGTTGGTATGGCAGAACCTTATTCTTAGCTTTAGAAAAAGGGTTTTTGCTTCAATTGAGTAATTCTTGACTAATTTACGGAAATTTGGCCAAAATAATCCGCCAATTTCTCTAACTATCTACTTTTTTCAATCAATAGAATTAACTACAAATCAACTCTGGAAAACACTTAGGAATAAAAATGGTTCAGCAATCTCAGAATAGCTTCCGTACTTCACCCCAACAACAACGTTTATGGCGATTACAAAATGGACAGTTGCAATCCACTTATCAAGCTAATGGTGTTGTTTCTATTGTCGGGGATCTCGACATCAATCTACTGGAGTTATCCATCAAAGAGGTAGCCGAACGACATGAAATTCTCCGCACTATTTTGCGGTGTTTTCCGGGAATGGATTTGCCACTTCAAGTTATCGAAGGTAGTCGAGTTTGTCTGCAATATACTGATTTAAATTTGAACGATCCTCAAGATGGGGATGAGATACTTAACACCCAAGTGCAGGGATTCATTTCCCAAAAGCTGGATTTTGAGCAAGATTCTCCCTTGCAAACTCGGCTGTTAAGAAAAACTTGCCGGGAGCATATCCTTCTGGTTAGTTTACCTGCTCTTTATGCCGATCGCGCGGCAGTTGAGAAATTCATTCAGGAAGTGAGTGCTGAGTATGGAAGACAACTGCACAATGGCGATCTGCCGGAAGATCCTTGGCAATATGCCGATCTATCGGAATGGTTGCATGATTTACTAGAATCGGATGATACAGCTTATGGTAGAGAATATTGGCGTAAGTTAGCCGTCCCCTCACTCAATCCTGGACGATTACCTTTTGAGCAGGGTTCGTTACCCAGAGAGCAATTTATCACTGATACTGTAACCCTAACCTTGAGGGCTGATACAATTGAGCAGATTAACTGCGTTCTAGATACGTACAAAACGACCTGTTCTGTATTCTTGTTAACCTGTTGGGAAGTCCTGCTGTGGCGGCTGACAGGACAATCGGATTTAGTAATTGGCGTTGCTAATGACGGCAGAAAATATGAAGAATTGCAAGATGCGATCGGTCTTCTCACAAAGTATCTGCCTTTGTGCAACAAACTTGATGACACTATTCAGTTTTCCGAACACCTTGTAAACGTTGGTAAGGTAGCCCAGGAATTGCATAAATGGCAAGAATACTTTAGCTGGGAACAAGCTTGGATGATGGAGGCAGATCGGTCAACTCTTTTGAGTTACCCCTATTGCTTTGATTTTGCTGAACTAGCGTCGCCTATGAAGGTTGACAATGTGATTTTTTCAATTGAGCAATCTGATAGCTGTATTGAGCGGGCTAAGGTGAGGTTGTCTTGCACCCAAACTTCTCAAGCTTTGGTGCTGAAGTTTCACTATGACACTAGCTTATATCAAGAAGACACCATAAAATTACTGGCGAGTCAGTACCAGGCATTTGTTGAATGGGTTGTCCACCACCCAGAAAGCTGCATCCGGGATATTGTATTTCTGGGTCAAGCTGAACGGCAAAAGTTGCTTAAGGATCTCAACAACACTCAGACAGACTATCCCCAAGATCGATGTGTTCACCAACTGTTTGAAGCTCAAGTGGATAGCACACCGAATAACATTGCTGCGACTTTTGGAAATCAATTTCTCACCTATCAAGAACTGAATGCTAAAGCTAACCAGCTTGCTCACTATCTGCAAACTCAGGGAGTCGAACCGGAAACCCTGGTTGCGATTTGCATGGAACGCTCCCTTAATTTAGTAGTTGGCATTTTAGGGATTCTCAAGGCGGGGGCTGCTTATGTGCCACTCGATCCAGTCTATCCCCAGCAAAGGTTAGCAGATATGCTGGAAGACTCCCAGGCTCTTTTACTGCTAACACAGCAGTCCTTAGTGCCGAGTTTTGCGGAGTTTGGGGGGAAAATTCTGTGTCTGGATAGGGATTGGAAAAGTACGATCGCTCCGATGACGAGAAACAATCTACCCAGCAAGGTTAAACCTGAGAATTTGGCTTACACGATCTATACTTCGGGATCGACAGGCAAACCCAAAGGTGTGATGATTGCCCATTGCAACTTAGTTAATTATCTCAGTTGGTGTATGCAAGCATATCCTATCGATCGAGGATGTGGTTCCCCAGTTCACTCTTCGATTAGTTTTGATGCCACCATCACCAGCTTTTTTACACCGCTTTTGTGTGGCAAGAAAGTAGTTTTGCTACCCGAAAAACAAGAAATTGAAGCCTTAAAAGAAATATTGTGTGCCCAACGAGACTTTAGTTTAGTGAAAATTACCCCGGCTCACTTAGATTTATTAAATCAATTATTGCCAGAAGATGAAATAGCCACCCAAACCCAATCCTTTGTGATTGGTGGGGAAGCTTTGTTGGGTAAGAGTTTACGGTCTTGGCGACAATATGCGCCGTCTACCCAAATCGTGAATGAATATGGGCCGAGTGAAACTGTGGTGGGTTGTTGCATCTATGAGGTTTCCGATCGAACTGATTTAGCTGGTGTGGTGCCGATCGGTCGCCCGATCGCTAATACCCAAATTTACATTCTGGATGAAAGCCTAAATCTAGTTCCTACAGGAATTCCTGGGGAAATCTACATTGGAGGGGCGGGAGTCGGGCGGGGATACCGCAATCGTCCAGATCTGACAGCCGATAAATTTATCCCTGATCCTTTTAGTGAAGTTCCTGGGGCTCGACTATACCGCAGTGGGGATTTAGGTCGTTATCTTCCTAATGGCGATCTGGAGTTTCTCGGACGCATCGATCACCAAGTCAAGATCCGCAGTTTCCGAATCGAACTGGGTGAAATTGAGGCAGTTCTGAACCAACACCCAGCCGTCCAAGAGGGGATAGTGACGGTGCGAGAGGAAAAGAGCGATCGCTACCTTGTCGCTTACATTGTGGCTAAGGCAGAGTCTAACAACTTAGTACCTCAGATTGAGAAATGCGCTGACCAACATATCTCCCAATGGCAAACTATCTATAAGGACACTTATGGTCAATCGCCCACCCATTCAGATTTAACCTTTAACATTTCCGGTTGGAACAGTAGCTACACTGGCTCTCTACTGGCAGATATAGAGATGCAAGAGTGGGTCGATCGGACTGTTGACCGCATTCGAGCACTCCAACCTAAACAGGTTCTAGAAATTGGCTGCGGTACGGGTTTAATTCTGTCTCGCATTGCTCCCTACTGTTTGCGCTATGACGGTGCGGACTTTTCGCCAGAAGCTATGCACCATCTTCAGTTACTCAAAGCCACAAAATCAGAACTTGCCCACGTTAACTTATTGAGGAGGACGGCAGATGATTTTAGTGGATTTGAACCTTCTTCTTTTGATACTGTGATTATTAACTCGGTAATTCAATATTTCCCGAATATTGATTATTTGGTGAAGGTTTTACAGCAGGCTGTAGAGGTTGTTAAACCTGGGGGACATATTTTCATTGGAGATATCAGAAGTTTACCTTTGCTTGAAGCTTATCATGCCTCTGTTCAGTTAGAACAAGCTGCTGATGATCTTTCGCGGGAGCGACTGCAACAAAGGGTACAGCGACGGTTATTAGAAGAAGAAGAATTGGCGATCGATCCAGAATTCTTTTTAGCTCTACAGACGCACTTACCCCGGATCGGTGCAGTGCAAATCCAACTGAAACAAGGTCGTTTCCACAATGAACTCACTCGTTTCCGGTATGATGTTGTGCTTCAGGTGGGAACTCAGCAGCGATCGCTTTCCCCCATACAGTGGTTAGACTGGCAGCAAGAGCAAAAGACTCCAGAGCAAGTGTATCAACAGTTAGCGACACAGCAACCAGAAAGTTTAGGCATCAAGGGAATTGTTAATCCTCGACTACAAGCTGATCTAGAACTTTTAGAATGGTTGACGATCGCTCCTGCTGATGCGATTGTTGGCGATCGCGATCGATTCTCGATCGGACAGCATCAAGGTGTCGATCCAGATTTATGGTGGGAATGTGTTCGTGACCTGCCCTACGCTGTTACTGTCACTTGGTCGGCAACAAAATTAGGCTGTTATGATGTTTTATTCCGTTATCAAAAAGCCAAGACAACGAATATCCCCTTAGAAACGATCGGAACTTTAACGCACAGTAAACTTTGGGAGTTTTATGCCAATAATCCGCTTCAGAATAAACTAACTCAATACTTAGCGCCTCAGTTGAGCCAGTTTGTCAAGGAGCGGCTACCAGACTATATGGTTCCCAGAACCTTTATTTTGCTCTCGTCCCTACCCCTTACCTCTAACGGCAAGGTTGATCGGCGGGCTTTGCCTGTTCCCAGCTTATCTCGCGATCGCACCACAACCTATATTGCCCCGCAAACCGATTCAGAAGAAAAGCTGGCTAATCTTTGGGCGGAGATTTTGGGAGTCGAGCAGGTTGGTCTTGAAGATAATTTCTTTGGGCTTGGCGGACATTCTCTACTAGCAACCCAACTGATCTCGCGGATTCGGGATATTTTTGCAGTTGAAATACCCCTTCGTTCTCTGTTTGAAGCGCCGACTGTAGCAGGTCTGCATCAAAAAATTGAACTGGCACGGAACCAGGGTGCTAATATTTCTATGTTTCCTATTCCATCTGCTTCACTGAGCAACGAAGCACCTCTCTCTTTTCCTCAACAACGGCTTTGGTTCCTGTCTCAGATCGAAGGCGCGAATGCTGCTTATAATATGCCAGCAGCTGTGCGGATCGCGGGCTATTTGAATGTTGATGCGCTTGAGCGGAGTTTGCAGGAAATTGTGCAGCGTCATGGAACGTTACGGACAACGTTCAAACTGATTAATGGAACTCCTGTACAAGTGCTTACTGAACAGATGGAATTGGGGCTAGTAATTATTGATCTCCAGGGTTTGCCAGCCAAAGAGCAAGCTACTCAGGTAGAACAGTGGATAGCTTTGGAGGCGAATTCTCCCTTTGACTTAGAAAATGGCCCTTTGTTCCGTGCTAAATTGCTGTGTGTGCATCCGGGTGAGCATATTTTCTTGTTAACAATGCACCACATTATTTCCGATGGTTGGTCGATCGGGGTTTTGATTGAGGAAATGACGGCTCTTTACAAAAGTTTCGGTCAGCAATCTCACTCGCCTTTATCTCCTTTGCAGATTCAGTACATTGACTTTACGCAGTGGCAGCGTCAGTTGCTGCAAGGAGAGGTTTTAGAGCAACTGCTACGTTACTGGCAGCAACAGTTAGCAGGCATCCCCGCTTTGCTAAATCTGCCAACGGATTACCCTCATCCTCCTGTACAAACTTTTCGAGGCCATCACATCAGGTTTGAACTGTCTCCAGAATTGACCCGTCGGTTAAGAGAACTGAGTCAACAAAGGCAGACAACCCTGTTTATGACGCTTTTAGCAGCTTTTAGCACGTTATTATTTCGCTATAGCGAACAGGAAGATATTGTGATTGGTTCGCCGATCGCGAATCGGACTCGCAGTGAAACAGAGGCTTTAATTGGCTTTTTTGTTAATACTTTGGTCTTGCGGACTCAGCCTTCTGGCAATCTCTCCTTTTTAGAACTACTCGAACAAACAAAGACAGTCTGTTTAGATGCTTATACTTACCAGGATATTCCCTTTGAACGTTTGGTTAAGGAGCTTAAGCCAGAGCGTAGCTTGAGTCATAATCCGCTCTTTCAGGTGATGTTTGCTCTGCAAAACGCACCCGTGTTGGATAACTTGGATTTACCTAATCTGATTGTGACTCCTCTGCAATCTGAAAATGTCACCTCTATGTTTGATTTGTCTCTTTTGTTAGAGGAAACCAAATCGCAAATCGTCGGTTTTTGGGAGTACAGCCGAGATTTGTTTGAATCGGAGACTATTAATCGAATGCTTGGGCATTTCCAAATCCTCTTAGAAGCAATTGTCACAGATCCCCACCAACGATTAGGAGAGTTGCCAATGCTCAGTGAGGTGGAACGCCAGCAACTGCTTGTGGCGTGGAATAATACCGAAAGTGACTATTGCCAAACCCAATTGATTCATCAGTTATTTGAAGCCCAGGTTGAGCGAACACCCGATGCGATCGCGCTCAGTTTTGCAGAAACGCAAATTTCCTATCGGGAACTCAATCAACGGAGCAACCAACTAGCACGCTACTTGCAGACACTAGGGGTAGCAAGAGAGAGTTTAGTGGGAATTTGTATGGAGAGATCGCCCGAATTGGTAATAGGGCTACTGGCGATTCTCAAGTCTGGGGGGGCTTATGTGCCGATCGATCCCAACTATCCTCAAGAACGTCAAACCTCAATCTTGAATGATGCTCAGGTTAAAGTTGTTCTAAAGAGCATAAATCAAGTTCCAGAGGCACTGAAATCAGTAATTCAGGTGGTTGACCTCGATCGCGCTCAAACTGAAATTGCGAGTTTTGCCAATACCAATTTAGCTGGGTCATCAACTAATAACCATTTAGCCTACGTCTTATATACGTCAGGTTCAACTGGGTTGCCCAAGGGAGTAGCAATTGAACATCGTAGTGTCGTAGCCTTTCTGCATTGGGCAAAAACCGTGTTCCCACCGAATCAACTGGATGGGGTCTTAGCCTCCACTTCCATTTGTTTTGATTTGTCAATCTTTGAGTTGTTTTTACCCCTAGTTTGCGGGGGGAAAGTCATCTTAGTGGAGAATGTACTGAAGTTAGCCACATTGCCTGCAACACAGACGGTGACTCTGGTGAACACAGTTCCCTCGGCAATTACAGAATTGCTCAACATTAACGGTATCCCTGATTCGGTGCAGGTGATCAATTTGGCTGGTGAGCCTCTCTGGGCACAAGTTGTGGAACGGCTTTATCAGAGAGATTCGATTGCACAGGTCTACAACTTGTACGGCCCTTCGGAGGACACTACCTACTCAACGATGGCTCTGATGCTTAGAGATTGTTCGCTTTCGCCGTCTATTGGCAAGCCGATCGCCAATACGCAAGCTTACGTCCTCGATCCATTCTTACAGCCCGTTCCTATTGGCGTACCTGGTGAACTCTATCTGGGCGGTGCAGGTTTGGCTAGGGGATACCTTAACCGTCCAGAATTGACTGCCGAAGCATTTATTCCCAATCCCTTTAGTGATATTCCTGGGGCACGGTTGTATAAGACAGGAGATTTAGTCCGCTATCGAGCCAATGGTGAGTTGGAATATCTAGGTCGTCGCGATTACTTGGTAAAAATTCGGGGATTTCGGATTGAACTGGGAGAAATTGAGGCAGTATTACGGCAAAATGGTCAGGTTCGCGAGGCGGTTGTCGTTGTTTCTTCAGACAACCCCTCTAAAGAGAGGCAGATTGTTGCTTACGTTGTCCCTCAGTCGTCAACACCCTCTCTAACATCTGACTTACGGAATTTCCTGCAAGCAAAATTGCCCAGCTATATGATACCTGCAACCTTGATCTTGCTAGAGACCTTTCCTCTGACCCCGAATGGCAAGATCGATCGGAAAGCATTACCAAAACCTAGTCTGAATTATATAGCTCGTGCAGAAAAAAATTATGTTCCACCGCGATCGCCCCTAGAGTTACAACTTGTGCGCCTCTGGGAGAGTGTGCTGGACTTGGAGCCTGTGAGCGTGCAGGATAATTTCTTTGAAATCGGGGGGCATTCCTTACTGGCTGTGCGGTTGATGGCGGCGATAGAGCAACATTTTGGATACGAACTGCCTTTATCCACTTTTTTCGTGGCACCAACTATCGAAGCACTGGCTCAACTGCTGTCTGCTCAAACTGAAACCTCAATAGAGTCTCCGATCGTTCCGATCCAGCCGATGGGTTCCCATCCCCCCTTCTTCTGTGTCCCTGGAGTCGGTGGCAATGTACTCTACTTCTACGATTTGGCTCGCTATTTGGGGCAGGAGCAGCCATTCTATGGCTTTCAAGCTCAGGGGCTGGATGGGAAGCTCGATCCCCATACCAGTATTGAGGAAATGGCGCATACTTACATTGAAGCACTGCTTCAAGTGCAGCCCCAAGGACCTTACTGGCTGGGAGGACATTCGTTTGGGGGATGGGTTGCCTTCGAGATGGCACAACAACTCCAACAACGCGGGCAGCAGGTGGCAGTTCTAACAATTTTCGATGCTGTTGCTCCTGGTGTAGACGATTCGATGCTAGGTCAAAACTGGAGTGAGCAAGAGTGGTTGTTTCAGATAGCTCAACTGTTAGAAGATAGCTATGGCAAGGGTTTGAAACTGTCATCCCATGACCTGCAAAATCGTGACTTAGAAACGCAAATTAAATATTTCACGCAACAGTTAAAAGAGGCTGATTTGCTTCCTGCTGGCACGGGAACGCAGCAGATCGAACGATTATTAAGGGTCTTTAAAGCAAACTCGTCAATGCGCTATCTGCCCCAAACCCTTCAAGCAACCCAGATTCACTTGTTCAGAGTTGATGAGAATCAACCGGAAACGGCTGATGATGACCGTGCGATCGCAATTCGTCAGAATCCAACTTTAGGCTGGGAGAAACTGACAGATACCTCTGTTGTGGTTCATACTGTTCTTGGGACTCATACATCTATGATCACATTTCCCCATGTTCAGGTCTTGGCTGAGTCTCTCCAATCTGTTTTAAAACAGTCTCAGATGAGTTTCACAGACCTAGCAAATTGACTCGATTTCCCATCTGATACGATCTGAAGCGTGAAGACAAAATTATGAATTCATCTGAGGCGAGTAATTACGATCTGAATTGGCGGTTTTTTCGGTTAGCAATTGTCAATATTGTCTCCAATATCATGATTCCCCTCGCTGGGCTGGTTGATATGGCGTTTTTAGGTCATTTGCCAGATATTCGACATTTTGCGGGTGTAGCTTTGGCAGGGATTTTATTCAACTATCTTTATTCGACTTTTGGGTTTCTGCGTATGAGTACTACGGGACTCACAGCCCAAGCACTAGGGCGATCGGATTCAGAAAGTCTGTTACTCATCTTCTTACGTAATAGTCTGCTTGCACTCGTGAGTGGCATCGTAATTCTCTTGCTGCAAAAACCTCTGTGCGATCTGGGCTTTGCTCTCCTGATCGCTAATCCTGATGTGGAGTCGGCTGGACGTGCCTACTATGATGCGCGAATCTTAGCCGCGCCAGCCGCCTTACTTAACTTTGTCCTGCTTGGTTGGTTTTTGGGGCGCGAGGAAAGCGGTAAGGTTCTCCTGCTATCAGCGATTAACAACGGCGCAAACGTTGTTTTGGATTACTTGTTTATTATTGATTGGGGCTGGTCAAGTGCAGGTGCGGGTTTAGCCACAGCCGCTAGCCAATATTTAACACTGTTGGTAGGAATTGTTTTTGTTTGCTTGACAGGTTTGCTGAATTTAGTACCTGATATTGCTCCAAGGATTTTAGACAAAGAAGCTTTTTTCGCAACCTTTAATCTCAATAAAGATCTCTTAATTCGGAACTTAACATTCATTACCGTGTTCTCACTGTTTACTGAAGTGAGTTCAATATTTGGCACTCTGGAACTATCAGTGAATGTATTGATTTTACGGGTAGTGACATTGGCTAGCTATTGTATTGATGGCTTTACTTTCGCAACTGAAAGTTTGACCGGGATCTTTTTTGGTGAAAAATCTTATGAAAAATTGAATTCTCTGTTGCGACTTGCTTTGGGAACTGGGCTAGTATCTAGCTTATTGTTTGCTGTCTGTTTTATCGTGTTTCCAGATACGTTGTTTGGGGTTCTGACAAATCATACAGAAGTAACAGATCTAGCCCATAAGTATGTGTTGTGGTTGCTACCAGTTTTAGGATTTTGTTCTATTGCTTTAGTGTTTGATGGATATTTCCTGGGTTTAACGAGGGGGGATATCTTATTGAACAATGCTTTGCTCTCTGCCATCCTTGGGTTTCTCCCAATAGTATTGATGGCTTGGAAGTTTCACGATAGCCAATTTCTATGGCTTGCGGTTGTTTCTTTTATGGCTGCACGATCCATTATAGCGGTGTTGCAAATACCTCAACTTCAGGAAGAATTCGCTGTCTCTGGAGGTGCGGATAAACAAGTTGCGATTGGGGAGTGAGAATAGTTTATGAGGAAATATTTCACTCAAAGCATGACGATACTGGGTACGGTTACGCAAAAGGAGCCAAGGGCAGGTATTTTTACGATTCGTTGTCGTAGTGAAGACGAGTATCTAATTCATGTTTCTCCTGTGACCCATTTTCAGGTTTTGCGGCATCTTGATGGTAGCGATCGCGATCGCTTTCCCATCCCCGGTAATGTCTACAGCAGTTCCCAGGCTACCTTGATTCAACGTTATATTTTTCTAGATAGATTAATCTATGTACAAGGAATTTGGCAGGAACATCAAGGCCAGAGTTACTTTGAAGCCACTACCATTGTGTTACTGCAAGATATACAGGGAAACTTCCTGTTTGAAACCAGTAATTGGTGGTTGAACCAGATAACCTGTTTAGCAGATTCATGGCTGGAAAAGCAACTTAGCCAGCAGCGAATTGCTAGTAATTCTATGAACGTTATTGGGTTACAAAATGATGAGACCTTGCAGTCGGGTGCCTGGGTGTCGAGGTTAATCTATGGACTTTCTTCAAGTTATCTCTTGACAGGGAAGGATCGCTATCGATTGGCAGCAAAAAACTGGGTTGCATATCAACGAGAATATTTCCAAACTATCAGCTATGACCGTAAATATTGCTTTTGGGCGTTTGGTAAGCGTGGTCAAGATCTGATTATGGTTTCAGAGGTTAGTGAAGACTATCCGGGGATTCCGCTTTACGAACAAATTTGCGTACTAGCGGGGTTGAGCCAATACTACCGCATTTCGCAAGATCGGGTAGTGTTTGAGGACATTCACCGCACGATCGCCACCTTTAACGAGTTGTTTAAGGATACAAGTAGCAATGGCGGCTATTTCTCGCACATTGACTATGCTACGCTGTCCTGCGATCGCAACCACCTGGGACAAAATAAGTTGAGGAAAAACTGGCACTCTAATGGTGAGCATATACCCGCGTATCTGATCGATCTTATTCTCGCCTTGGACTCGATGCCGACTCCAGCAAATGAAGCTATTGGTGAACTTTATCACACCTGTCGGGAGAATTTGGATGCGATCGTAGATCTGTTAGTTGAGCGTTTTCCTGATGGAGACGCTGAGGTTCCTTACATCAACGAGCGTTTTTACTATAACTGGATTCCCGATCGCAGTTGGGCATGGCAACAAAACCGTGCCATTATTGGGAATAATTTCCGAATGGCTTGGACGCTCTGCCGTGTTGCCACCTACTATCTTACAGTTGTCTCCCAATCAGAGCGAGCCGGAAAAGCTGAGATAGCGCAACAGTTTTCACAAAAGGCTAATGGGCTGATGAATCTAGCGGAGTCTTTGGCAATGAAGATGATTCCCAAAGGACTAGATTTACTGCGTGGTGGTGTATTCAATCTGGTTGAACGCGAACCACAGAACGGACAACCAGTTGAGTTTGCTGGCAGCTATACCAAAGACAGTTGGCAGCAGGAGCAAGCTATTTTAGCATACTTGATGTTATACGGCGCTACGGGGAAATCTCTTTATCTTGATATTGCTCGTGATTTGTCTGCATTTTGGCATTTATTCTGTGTGTCTCATAATCCTACAGGTATTTTCTTTCGAGTTGAGGCGGACGGAAAACATACCGGAAATTTAGGTAGTTTGGATATTGGCTCCCCGGCTCGTTATCCCCTGTGGGAAATTAACTACTTAGGGCATATTTACACGCAACTCTACTCCAAGGTTAAAGATCAAGGTTACTTCTGTCTCTATTTCAAGCCTGACCTCGATTTAACGCTCGATTCTATTAATGTTTTACCAGATTTTGTAAGACCTGGAACCGTTGAGATTAAGGCTTATTCTATTAATGGTATTCGGAAAATCCCGGAAAATCCTCAGAATTTTCAAATTGATCTGAGCCAGGAGCGATCTGGGTGCGAGCTAATAGTTGAGTTTCAAACTGTAAACTGTGAGGTAAGAATCAATGAAGCAAAGGCTTTTGGGAAAAAAAATTGGGATTGTTGTTGAAAGTGAATTTCTAGCCGATGAAATAGAAGCTTATCGCGATCGTTTTACTGAACAGGGTGCGGAAGTTTGCTTTATGTCTCGCATCTGGAATCCACAAGGCGTACAAACTTACTATAGCAATTCTCTGGAACCGGAAAATCGTCCTCAAGCATTAACCGTTACAAGCGATTTTCGGCGCGAAAATCCAGAAGACTATGCGGCTTTAATTATGGCATCTAGTTATACAAGTGTTAGACTTCGCTATATTGATAAAATGCCCATTAGCCACATAACTCCTACGCTGGCTCGGAAAGCGCCAGCCTCCGAATTTTTCGCCCGCTCAATGATGAATCAGCAAATTGTCAAAGGGTTTCTTTGTCAAGGATTATGGATTTTGACACCGTATCCAGAGCTATTAAAGGGGCGTTCAGTTATTTGCCACCAGGTTGTTTTAGCAGATGTGATCAATACGGGTGCAGTATTCTGTACTAATGAAGATGGTGTTGTTGTAGACAAAGATATCGTTACTGGATATTCTAAAGAAGAAGTAATGCTATTTATCGATCGCATCACAGAGCAAATTGAGCAGATGGCTATCTGTAGCGAACTGCAAACATAAACGCTTCAAACCGCAAACAAGTCAATTTTCAAACCACATTAACTGCAAATAAGAGGGGTCTCCAAACCACAATTACTGCAAATGAAACCACATAGGACTTACGCATTGACAAATGAACTCTATTGTGAATATCTGGAGTAGAGGTGAATTCAGTTCCCAAAAGCAGCAGAGTTGGGTAAAATTGCTTAAGCTATCAGGGGAGAAAAAAGATTAGAACCAGAACTAAGGCATC